>JANOJI010000272.1:0-4285 GCA_031408175.1 Ilumatobacteraceae bacterium | reverse complement strand
TCTGTCGACGTCATGCCGCACCTTCCGTTGCCGACTTGCCGAGGTATGCCTCGATCACTCGAGGGTCGGATCGAATTTCCGCCGGTGTACCCTCGGCGATCTTGGCGCCGTACTCGAGCACGGTGATGCGTTCGGCCGTGCCCATCACCACTTTCATGTCGTGCTCGATCAGCAGGATCGTAATGCCCCGCTCGTCGCGCACTCGGTGCACGAACGCTGTGAAGGCCGACGACTCTTGTGGGTTCATACCCGCCGTCGGCTCATCGAGCAGCAGCAACTTTGGGCGCAACGCCAGAGCGCGAGCGACCTCGAGGCGGCGCTGGTCGCCGTATGGCAGGTTCTTGGCGAACTCGTCGTCGACCCCTCCGATGCCCACAAACTCCAACAGTTCCTTGGCGACCGCCCGCGCATCGCGCTCCTCGTGGCGCTGTTTCGGAAGGCGAAGAATGGTCGATGCGACCCCACTGCGCAGGTGCGGGTGCATGGCCACCATCACGTTCTCGGAAGCCGTCATGGCTCCGAACAGGCGAATGTTCTGGAACGTGCGGGCCATGCCGCGCGCTGCGATGGCGTGCGGGGCAACCCCGAGGACCGACTGCCCGTCGAAGAACACCTCGCCGTACGTCGGCTGGTAGAGGCCGGTCAACACGTTGAAGAACGTGGTCTTGCCTGCGCCGTTAGGCCCGATGAGCGCCACGATCGCTCCCTCGGGAATCAAGAAGTCGACATCGCTGACCGCGGTGAGACCTCCGAATTGAACCGTGACTCCTCGCGCGTCGAGCAAGGTCATGCCCCGACCTCCTGTGTTGCCAGCATCTCTTTCTCGGCCTGTTTGACCTGCTTCGTTCGCGCCGCAGGAATGAAGCCTTGTGGCCGGAACAGCATCATGACAACGAGGACGAGACCGAAGAAGGCGAACTCGTACTTCTTCAAGTTGAAGTCGTCGCGAAGCCCACTCGGGATCACCGTGTCACTGATCCACACCAACCCGGTGTAGTTGAACCAGGTGATCACCACGCCGCCCAGAATCGAACCCCACACGTTGCCCATACCACCCAGGATCACTGCGCACAGGATGATGATCGAGAACTGGAAGGTGAAGTTGTCGACGTTGACCGTGCCGACGATGGTGGCGTAGAACGCACCGCCGACCCCGCCGGCGACAGCACCGACCGCGTACGACCACAGCTTGGTGCGCATCAGCGGAACGCCCATCAGACTGGCTGCCAACTCGTCTTCGCGAATGGCCATCCATGCTCGACCCAAGCGGCCATCGCGTAGCTTCAGCGACACCCACACGAACAAGCCACAGAACACCAGGATCACGTAGTACTTGGTCTGGAAGTCGCTGGACTGAATGGTCTTGGGAACTCCGGGCAGGACGTCGAGGAACCCCATGCCGACGTTGTCGATCGGTCCGATCCCTTTCGTTCCATTGGTCAGGTTGAGTCCACCCAGATCGTCGCCGTTGCGGAACACTTCCGGCAAGATCTCGCCGAACCCGAGCGTCACCAGGGCCAAGTAATCGCTCTTCAGTCGCAGCGTCGGCGCGCCGATGATGACACCCGCGATCGCGGCGACGATGCCGGCAATGATCACGACGAGCCAGAACGATAAGTGGATGCCTGGGAAGTCGGGTTTGGCGGCGTCGAGGAAGTGGATGTTGATGTCGCGCCAGCCCTCGGTCACATTGACCGCGAAGATCGACATGAACCACGCGCTGACATATGCGCCGAACAAGAAGAAAGCGACATAGCCGAGATCGAGCAGGCCGGCGAAACCGACGACGACGTTGAGCCCGAGCGCGAACAGGGCGTACACCGCGCATAGCACGACGGTGAAGATCGGGAAGAAGCTTCCCGTGTCCTTGGTGAACCCCAAGTGCGGTAGCACTGCCGCGACCATGATTCCAATCGCGGCGAAACTTGCCTTGGCCTGATCGAGGCGAAACACAAAGTGGAGGAGCGCGTACGAACCGACAAGCAGTCCGATGGCCCAGAGTGCAACGATCATGGCTACACCTTCTCCTGCTGATGCTTGCCGAATATTCCGCCAGGCCTGAAGATGATCATTGCGATCAGGATGCTGAACATCACCGTCTGCGTCCACTCCTGGCCGGGGAAGAACCCGAGATCACTGTCGTTGAGTCCTTGGATGACGCCGATCAGCACACCACCGATGACCGCTCCAAGAAGATTGCCGACTCCGCCGAGCACCGCCGCCGTGAAGGCGATCAACCCCAGTCGAAAGCCGGCGTCGTAGCGAGTTTGTCCGTTGACTTGGACGAACAGGGTTCCGGCCGCACCGGCGAGGGCGCCGCCGAGGGCGAACGTGAACGAGATGATTCGGTCGACGTTGATGCCCATCAACAACGACGCATCGCGATCTTGCGCTACCGCCCGCATCGCCTTGCCGACTCTCGTCTTTTGCACGATCCAAGTCATCAGTAGCAACAGTGGCACCGTCACAGCAACCACCACGAGATACTTGACGCGGATCTGGACCGAACCGATGTCGATCGAGCCTTGCGGCAACACGCTCGCTCTCGAGTTCGGCGCTGAGCCGTTGAAGATGATGCCGATGTTCTGAAGAATGAAGCTGACCCCGACAGCCGTGATCAGTGGTGCAAGCTTCGGTGCATTGCGCAGTCGGCGATAGGCCAGGAACTCGATGAGCACGTTGATGCTGGCGCACAACGCCATCACTGCGAGCAGGATGAGGGCTAGCAGCAGCCATCCACCAAGCGTCGATCGCGTTTGATTGAGCCACTCCTCCAAGAAGATGGCCGCAAACACCGAGCCGAGCATGAACAGGTCGCCGTGCGCGAAGTTGATCAACTCGATGATTCCGTAGACCATCGTGTAACCGAGGGCGATCAGCGCATACAGCGCCCCGTTCGACAACCCGATCGTCAGGACCTGGGCGAAGATCCTCGGTCCCTGGATGAATGCGTGGATCAAGATCGCTGCACCAAGGGCCAGCATCGCGATGCCGATCATGTCGGTTCGCGAGAGACCTCGCCGATGGGTCAACATCGTAGGCGTTGTAGACAAGAGTAACAGCCCCCAAGTTATGGGTTTGGGGTGGCCCGAACAGGGCCACCCCAAACTACCGATGAACTAATTTCCAATGTGTGGCTTCTCAGCCGACGGGCCAGGCCTTCAAGAAGGTCTCTGCGTTGCCCGTCAGTAGCTGGATCGACATGTCGATCACGGTCACATCGCCGTTCTCGTCGATGCTGAACTCCTTACCGATGACCGACTCCTCGGCAGGGATGGTGATCGTGCCGGAGAACGCAGCGTCGCGCACACCCTTGCGGGTTCCATCGGACGCCTCGATCGACTTCATGATGTATTGGAACGCTGCCGCACCATAGATGGCGTAGGCCGATGCCGGATCGTGTCCGAACTCGGCCTTGAAGTCATTGACGAACTTCGCCCCGGCGCCGCCGGCAGCAATCAGTTCCGACGCCGGAAGACCGGCGAAGGTGATGTACATCTCCTGGGCCTCTGCCAGTGCCTGCACGGTGGGGTAACCGGTGAAACCGTCGGGAGCGATCAGCTTCACGGTGCCGTCGTTGGCGCCGAACACTGCAACCTTGTCACGGATCAACTGCTCGCCGTTGTTGTCGTTGATTCCACCGAGGTAGATGCAATCGACGCCCGAGTCCTTGTAGCCCTCGAACAACGCTGTGTAGTTCGGTTGCTTGGCGTCCCACGGTACTTCGCCGATGATCTCGATGCCCTGCTCCTTGGCCTCTGCGGTGAACGCTGTCGCAACGCCTTCGCCGTATGTCTGGGCGTCGTTGAGGACCAGGCACTTGGTGACTTTGAGGTCCTGAGCAGCGAACTGTGCGCCGGCAGCACCCTGGAAGTCGTCGGTCGCGATGACGCGGCCGTAGTTGCGGACACCCGTCGGGTAGTACACGTCGGGCTCGCCCGGGTCCCATGCCTTGGTGATACCTGGGTTGGTATTGGCGTGGGAGATCATCAACATCGGGCCACTCGGGTCCTGGTTGAGCACCGGGATCTCGATCTTGGCGCAACCAGAGTTGTATGTGCCCATCACGGCGACCTCAGCGGTGTTGGCGATGTGATCCTGCGCGTTCTTGGCGCAGGTCGCGTCGTCCCAGCCACCCTTGGCGGCGGTCGAGTTGTCATAGAACTTCAGCTCGATGTCGAATGCGCCGGCTTTCCCGCCGGCCTGCTCGAGGAGCAGCGTGATCGCGTTGTTGGTGTCGGCCGAAGCATCGGCCGAAGCGCCTTGCAGTGGGAGGTCGGTCGAC
>JANOJI010000265.1:0-3797 GCA_031408175.1 Ilumatobacteraceae bacterium | reverse complement strand
TTTGACGTCCAGGCCGGGACTCAACCGGTGGACATTGCCTCGTTGAGTGATGCAAGCGAAGCCGAGATCGCCTTCTCAAGGTTGCCGGCTGGATTGTCGCTACCGAGCCCATCGGGGCTCACCGTGAGGGAAATGATCGATCGATCGACTTGAATCCAGACGTTGTGATAGAGCCGGGTGCTCGAACCGATCGAGATCCGGGTTTCCATAGCGAAGTCGATCTGTCGGTCGCCGTGTGGAGCGGGCGGAGCGATGTTGAAACCCGTCGTTGATGCGGTGCCAGGAAAGGCGATTTCGGAAGCCGCGTCCCACGTGGCGAAGTAGCAGTCCCGGAAGCCGGGGGAAGCAATGCTGTCCATCACAAGCGATGCGGCATCCTCGCTCGAGTAGATGGTCAACTCCTCACCGATGACCTGGCTTTGCAAGTTGATGAGCGATGTCATGGCTCCGGCAGCGGTTGACTTCAGCGGAAGCACGGCAGCGTTGTACTCGGCGCATTGTGGCTGTGCTGCGAACAGCCCCCGAAAGTCCGCCCACGATTGGTCGATCGTGAACTCCCGCGCCCATCCGGGACCGAGCTGATCGACGCTGATCAGCCCGGCCCCGGCGATGGCAAAGTCAGCACTGTTGTCGATCGGTGTCGTGACCGAATTTCGGTGGTTGACGATGACAGCAGTGACACCGGCGACAACGATCACACCCGCGGCGATCGCTAGAAGTGCCCGCGTGCGCGGGGGAGTGGAGCGGGATCGGTCGATCTTCTGGAGCACGGTGATCTCCTGTGACTCGGCTGCGCCGTCGGCGGCGTCGGGAGGTGGATCAGATTTGGCGGCATCGGTCTCGCCGAAATCGGCGAGCAGTTGGGCGCGGAGGACTTCGCGGAAGCCGGGGGCCGGCTGGTAGTCGAGCCCTTCGAGGACTGCTTGGAGTGGATGGCGTGTCATGACTGGGTCTCCCGATGGCTGCGAGCGAGAGCCTGCCGGGCTCGCGCCAGCAGCGATTCCGTTGCATGGACCGAGCGATCGATTTCGGTGGCGATCTCGTCGACGGAAAGGTCGTCGAGGTACTTCAGGACCAAGACGAGACGATGGCTCGGAGAGAGAGCCCGCAGCAGCGCGACGACGCGGGCCGGATCAACGTTTACGAACTCGTCGAGTCGATCATCCTCATAGCCGATCCCACCTGACCAAGCCAACGCCAATCGCCTTTGCTCGCGTGATGTGCTGCGGTAGTGGTCGATCAGCTTGTGGCGGGCAACGCCAATCAGCCACGGCATCGTCAGCGACCCAGCTCGACCCTCGCGGACTGCGGTGACGACGGATGCGAACGTCTCCTGTGTGAGGTCCTCGGCCAGAGCCCGGTCGCCAAACACGGCTGCGGACAGGTACCTGTAGACCTCCGCGAACGACTTGTCGTAGAACACAGCGAACTCGTCGGGCGAGACTGCCTCGCGATGAGCCGATGCTGCTTTCATACTCCCTCTTCGTACTACGACCCCAACATCCGTCGCGCCGGTCGCAAAGTCGCCAGTGCTGCGCTGGATCGGCATGACGCGGACGGAGCAGTGCTGTCAGGAATACTCCTATGCCGGGCGCCGGAATTGGTGTTCACTTGACCGATGGCCCCCATTCGTCGGTTCGTGCCAGACGGCGTTGTCTGTCGGTGATCGGCGTGACAATCGTGGCCTCGTCTTGCAGCGGCGGTGACGTAGCTGGCTCGTCCGTATCAAACTCGTCGGTCACGATGGCGACGCAAACCCTCGCGCCCATCGTGTCTGCGAATGCCGCAGGCTCCGACACGGTGGGTAGGGCCCGCATCGACGACATTTTGCGCCGACGGGACGACGCCCGCGTTGGCTGCATTCGACTTGGCCTTAGGTGGGGTGCAGTGGTCCTACTGTTCCACCGACCAGGCGTGGCGTAGCGTTCTGGGTGCGACCGACCAGGTCGTCTACTTGAACTCGATCACTCTCGATCAAACCTTTGAGCTCACTGCCCTCGACGCGAAAAGCGGCGCGGAACTGTGGCGGCGGCCGTTGACCCCACCGACCGAATTGGGGATGGGCCACGCGCAAGGTCCTTTCGCCGCCGCCGGTGTCGTGGTCCTGAAGGTCAACGACGGCAGCGGCGACGCAATTGTCGGTGTCGACGCCGGGACAGGTGCAGAGCGGTGGCGCTCGACAGGCGATGCGGTCCCAACCCCGATCGCCAATACCGAGGAGGTTGTCGTAGTGGGTGGCTTCGACGGCCTGCGCGGGCTTGACCGGGCCACCGGGGTGGAGCGCTGGACCAGTCCCATGAGGCTTCAGGACGACTCCGGTGTCGGTGTCTCTCGGGGGTCGGCCGCCGTTACCGGCAACACGGTGATCGTGCCGGCCGGTGGAAACCTTGTCGCCATCGACGCGGATACGGGCCAGCAGTTATGGCAGGCCCATGGATTGAGACACCCTTCCGCATGGGAGGGCTTTGTCGTCGGCTACCTGGGGCAGGGTCCCTCGCAGAAGGTGACAGCGCTCGATGCCGAGACCGGCGCGACGTTGTGGACAGCCCCGGGGAGACCGTCGTACGGTGACCTTTGGGCGATTGGTGGCGGCACTGTCTCAGTTCTTGATCCTGCGTCCGGGATCGTCGCGTACGAACTCGCGACCGGAGAAGTTCGTTGGCGCCGCGACGACCCGAGGCTGGGTGAGCCGCGGAGCGCGGAAGGGGATGCAGTGTTCGTCCTGTGGGACAGCTACCTCGCCGTGCTGTCGTCGACCGACGGATCGATTCGATGGGAGGTGGAATCCCCGCTCGGGAGCACGCAGATGAACAGTCTTGGGATCAACTCTGGATCCCTGTTCGTGTCGGTTGACACACTCCCACCTGGGGACTGAGGCAGTTCCATGAGGGCTGTCCGCATGCTCCCACTTGTCGTTCTTGCTGCGTTCGACGCCTGCGACTCTTCAGACGGTTCCGTCACTCCGTCCACAACGATTGCCAAAGTTTCGGGGGTCGGTTGTGGTAGCGACACCTACTACGGAACCGACGACGCGTCCACCGGACTGTCCGCAGAGCACCGAGCTGGAGAGTGTCGGGCTGCAGTCTGACGAGGTTCGGATCGTCGAGACCCTCGATCACGAGTAGCTGTGCCTCGTCGGGTCCGACGCGGCACCCATGACGATTGCAAGTCAGAGTTCTGATCAATGATTCCCACCTACCCACTTGCCCATAGTGGGAATAGCCGGTACGGTAGCGGCTATGACGCTGATTGAGACCGACGCCCGCAGCCGAGTCGTGCTGCCTGGGCACCCACGCCAGAAGTTTACAATCCAAGAGAATTCCGACGGCAGCATTCTGCTCCTTCCCGCACGTGTCGTAACAGAGGCTCAGTTCGAGTATGACCAGCACCCTGCATTGCGTGACCTGCTGTCGCGTGCTGCCGCTTCGCAGACCGTGCGCAAGCGTCGAAGTCGCGCAGAGTGACTGCAGAGCCCGGCGCGACCGAGGGCGAGTATTCCGAGGTCGCCGACGAACAACTCGACCAACTCGAGGCGACCGATACGGGCTTGTACAACGACATCCTGACGGTCTGCGAGGCGATCTTTGCTGATGCGTCACACGCGCAGTCGATGTCCGCAGCCGTTCGGACGGACGAAGGGATCGTGTTCCGCCTCGCAGTTCCCGGCAGGCACCCGTACAAAGTGTTCTGGAGCTCCACGGGTCCCCGCATCGAGGCCGTGTTCCCTTACCCGTAGGCCTGAGCGCCCCTCGGCGAACACCACCGTTGTGCTGTAAGAGTTTCAAGTCTCCAACCCA
>JANOJI010000248.1:0-2210 GCA_031408175.1 Ilumatobacteraceae bacterium | reverse complement strand
CTCGGTCGATTCGTCCGACATGGCCTTCAAGAACGCTGCTGCAACCGGTTTCAAAGAGGCGCTTGCCCGTGCCGGCGCCGTCGTTCTCGAACCTATCTCATTGCTGAAGGTGACGATCCCTTCCGGCTATCAGGGCGACGTGCTCGCCGATCTCACCACACGGCGTGGACGCGTGATCGGCACGTCTGCCGGCGAACACGGCGAGCAAGAGGTGTCGGCGCTGGTACCGACCGCCGAGATCATCCGCTATGCGCTCGACCTGCGTTCGCTGACTGCCGGGCGGGGGCGATTCGTCGCCGCCCACGATCACGATGAGATCCTCCCCAACAACCTGGTCAGCAAGGTGGTAAAGGCGGCGACGTCGGGGAGTCATGCCGGCAGCGGTACCAGCCGAGCCGCAGCGCGCTAACCAGCCCTCCCCTACTTGACACAAGGAGCTCTCATGTCTGATCGTCTTCGCTTCGGAATCTTCATGGCCCCATTCCACCCGGCCGGCGAGAACCCAACGCTGGCGTTGGAGCGCGATCTCGACCTGATCGTTCACCTCGACAAGCTCGGCTACGACGAGGCGTGGATCGGCGAGCACCATTCGGCCGGCACCGAGATCATTGCCTGTCCCGAGATCTTCATCGCCACAGCTGCCGAGCGCACCCGCCACATCAAGCTCGGCACCGGCGTCACCAGCGTGGCATACCACAACCCCTACATGGTCGCCGAACGAGCGGTCTTGCTGGATCACCTCACGCGTGGTCGGTTCATGCTCGGTCTCGGACCGGGTTCGCTTCCCACAGACGCCATCATGCTCGGGCTCGATCCCACCGAGACGCGTCCGCTGCTCGAGGAGGGTGTCGACGTGATCATGAAGTTGCTGCGCAGCGATGATCCGGTCAGCAGTCAGACCAAGGCATGGAACCTCGTCGACGCCCGGCTGCACCTGCGCCCATACTCCAACCCGGTGTTCGACATCGCGGTACCCGCCGTCGCGTCGCCGTCGGGTCCGCGGCTCGCCGGTCGCTACGGAATCGGTCTGTTGTCGATCGGGGCGACACAGTCCGAAGGCTTCGATCTCCTCGGCCTGCACTGGGATGTGATGGAGGAACGCGCCGCCAAGTACGACACCGTCGCCGATCGCAATCAATGGCGCCTGGTCGGCATGATGCACATTGCCGAGACCAAGGAGCAGGCATACAAGAACGTCGAGTTCGGAATCGAACACTGGTTCAACTACTTCCAGAAGGTTGCCGCGTTCCCACAGATGGCGGTCAACGGTGACAACGTGAGAGAGATGATCGACTTCGTCAATGACAGCGGCCTTGGTTCGATCGGCACGGCCGACATGGCCTGCGAGCAGATCGAACGGCTTACCAAGCAGTCGGGTGGGTTCGGCTGCTTCATGCAGTTGGCCCACGAATGGGCCAACCCCGTCGCGACCCACCGCAGTTACGAACTGATCGCCCAGCGGGTCATGCCCGAGTTCCAGGGCCAAGCGTGGAGCACGCTGAACGCCAAGGCCCGAGCCGTCGCGACCAGACCCGAGCTGGCCGACCGCAACATGAAAGCGGTCGAGGAGATGGTCGCCAAGCACCAAGCCGAACTCACCGCCGGCTGAATTCGGCAGACCGACTGCCTTCGACGAACAGCTTCGGTCGAACCGGGCAGCCCCGGTAGGCTACGTAGCGAAAAGGGGCTGACCACGTCACGCCAGCGCCGCACGCGCGAGATCGAACGGGCTGGCGCATCGCACCACCCAGAGGTCACGTTGTCGCGGACCAAAGTCACCGGCATTCATGTCGGTCTGCAGCACATCGTTGAACGAGCTCGGATTGGCGAGCGGGCTGAGCAGGATGTGCTTCCCACCGGGCTCGAAGACCACCGGCAGATCGTCTCGCCAGCGCCGATACGTTCCGAAGCACCGTTGGCGGGTCAGCCCGCCCCGAAAACGCCGAATGGGCCCCACTCGGAGGGGCCCTTTCGGTTTCTCGAGATCGATCGGAATCGACTCGGTTGGGGTGTGTCAGACGGTCTTGACCGACTTGGGTGGTCCGTCCTGTAGCAGCGACTCCGGAATCGTGTCCGGTACGACGACTTGGCTTCGCCTGCGGGTTTCCCAGAGGAAGGCGACGCCCATCACCATGCAGACCACGCCGAGACCGGCGAGCAGTGCTGCGACACCAAGGGCCAGCTGCAGGGTGCTGTGCGTTGCCGCACCG
>JANOJI010000411.1:0-4620 GCA_031408175.1 Ilumatobacteraceae bacterium | reverse complement strand
TGGTGAAGCTCCGCCTCGGTCACCCCGTCGGCCACCATTGGGACGAACCGCGACCGTGGTCATCGCGAGTCCTCCCGAGCACCACCGTCGAGTAGAACGGCCGCCCGTGCCCATCATCCACGCCATCATCCTTGGCCTCGTCCAGGGACTCTCCGAGTTTCTGCCCATTTCATCCAGTGGTCACCTTCTGCTCGTGCCGTGGTTGTTCGATTGGCACGACTTCGACAACGCGGCGATCGAGAAGGCCTTCGATGTGGCTCTCCACCTCGGCACGCTCGCTGCCGTGGTCGGGTACTTCCGTCGCGACCTGGTGATCTATGTGCGCGAGGGACTTCGGCTGCTGGTGCGGCGCGAGCGCCCGGCCAATGCCGACGGCAGGTTGGCCTGGCTGCTGGTGTTGTCGTCGTTGCCTGCTGCGGTTGCCGGTGCCCTGTTCGAGAAGACCATCGACAACAAGCTCGGCACGCCCGGTCTGATTGCAGTTTCGCTGATTGTGTTCGGAGTGTTGCTGGCCATCGCCGACCGCCGCGCCGGCCAGCGTTCACTCGCTGACTATCAAGGTGACGATGCGATGAAGATCGGAGCTGCCCAGGTCCTGGCCTTGAATCCGGGCACGTCGAGATCAGGTATCACCATGACAGCGGCGCGGTTCCTCGGCTTGTCACGTGACGCTGCGGCGCGCGCCAGCTTTCTGATGGCGATACCTGTGACCGCGGGCGCCGTTGCCTACAAGCTGTTGAAACTGGTCCGCGACGGGATCCCCGCTGGCCTGGGTACACCCATGATCGTCGGCATCGTCACGGCGGGCGTGTCGGGTTGGGGCGCAGTGTGGGGCACTCTGCGACTGATCCGCACCCGCAGTTTCATGCCGTTCGTCGTCTACCGCTGTGCCCTCGGCGTCGCCGTCCTCGTCATCCTCGCCGCCGGTTGGCGCTAGGGACTCCAGCGAGGACTACGGGCCGTGGGTGAGGGCCAGGGTCACGGCGTCGGCCAGCAGTGCAGCGGCCATGGCCGGTGCGGCGTCGGCAGGGATCGCCACCACGAGCTGGGACTCGCCCTCGTCGACGACAAGGCCGGCGGCGACGAACTGATCGCCGGCGTAGACACCGAGGTGGTCGCCCGTGGCGAAGTGCTCGACGGACGCAGACACCGTGAAAGCGACCCAGCCGGCGGGTATCAGGCCCGCCGAGCCTGTCGCTGCCACGTCGGACGTCGTCACGATTTCGCCGGGTCCGATGCGCTGCCGAGCGGTGGCCACAGGTTTGTCGATCACCGCGCCCGGCGGCACCACGGCGCGAGGGACATTGCGACGCTCAGCCGTGATTGCGTCTCCGGGTTCGATCGAGCGCGTGGCCATCCACACCGCCTGTTGCTCGCCCCACGATCGTCGTGCGGCGTCGACATCGCCCAAGGCACGGGCGACACCGAGGCTGACCAATGATGCGACGACTGCGATGGCAAGCCAGTAGATCCACGGATGGCGGGCCATCATCAGGCGTGCCCAGGCCAGCTGGTGCATGCGACCTCCCTCGACAGATCGAGTCAACGATTGGGGGAAGCCGGGCCGAACTGTATCGGTCGGTCTCCGTGTTCAGTCTGAGGTGGGACTTGACTTTGCTGGTGTCGCCGGCTTGGCGACAGGCGCAGCCGAGGTCGAGCCAGAGTCCGTAGAAGTCGCCGCCGAGCTGCCGTTGGTCGACGACGTCGAGTCCGTCGTCGTCGTCGTCGATGACGACTTCGACTTGCCGCCTCGACTGTCGGTCTTGTAGAAGCCACCACCTTTGAATGTGACCCCAACTGGCGTGAATACCTTCTTGACCTGCAGCTTCTTGCCGCTAGCGGGATGCTCGGCATGGGTCAGCGCGTCGTCGGTGAAGCCTTGCTGGACCTCGATGGTCTCGCCGGTGTCGATGAACTTGTAGACGTAGGTAGGCATATCGGCTCCGCCATTGGCATTAGCAGTCGAACTGTTCGACTGCTAATACTAGCGGCACGGGCTGGCGCCGTAACATCGGCGGCATGCACGTTCGCACCGCCGTCATCCCCGCAGCCGGACTGGGGACGAGGTTCCTTCCGGCCACCAAGGCCGTTCCGAAGGAACTGCTGCCGATCATCGACACACCCGCGCTGCAACTGATCATCGATGAGGCTGTGGGCGCCGGAATCGACCACGTCGTGATCGTCACCAACCACAACAAACCGGCGATCGAGGCCTACTTCGAACCGTCAGCCGATGTTGTGGCCAAGTTGCGATCCACCGGTCGGCACGCCATGGCTGATCACCTCGAATCGATCGGGCGCGACGTGCAGGTCAGTTTCGTCTATCAGGATGCACCACTCGGTCTGGGACACGCCGTTGGCTGCGCCGCATCGGTTGTCGGCGATGAGCCGTTTGCAGTGATGCTGCCCGACGAGTTGATGGGCGAATCGTCGCTGCTCGACCAGATGGCCAGGTTGTGCGAATCGTCGGGCGGCAGCGTCGTCGGGCTGAAGCGGATACCTCGCGATCAGGTCAGCTCGTACGGCGTCATCGACCCCTCGACGGAACTCGACGAGTTCGGTGTGATCGGGATCCGCACGATGGTGGAGAAACCGAGCGTCTTGGATGCGCCGAGTGATTTGATCATCATCGGTCGCTATGTGCTGACTCCCGACGTGTTCGCCGAGATCGAAGGCTTGGAACCGGGCAGCGGTGGCGAGATTCAGCTCACCGATGCGCTCAGGATGCAGGCCGCCCGAAGCCCGTTCCACGGCGTGCTGTCGAGCGTTCGCCGCTACGACACCGGAACGCCGCTCGGATGGTTGAGCGCAGTGGTCGATATTGCACTCGACGACCCGACGATCGGGGATGAGTTCGGTGCGTTCCTGCGCTCGCGGCTCAGCTGACCCGGCGGAACCTGCCTGGGAGGTCCAGCACGAGCCCGTGCTGATCCACGTCGAACTCGACCGAGTCGTGGCCGTGCTCGAACGCCCAGCGATGTGTGTCGAGCCGTATGTATCGGTGCATTGCCGCTCGGACCTCGAGCGTATCGACGTCGACGGTCACCACGGGGAGTTCGGCACTGTCACCGACGTGCAGCGGTAGCCGGCGGATCGGCAGCGAATGCGTGAGCGGGGTGCACGCCAGGTTGATGTCGTAGCAGCCGTCGAGCTCGATACGATGGGCGCCGTTCATCTCCCCCCATCGTGCGGTACCGTCGGTGGCAAGCCACAGGTCAGGCTCGTCGAGATCGCGGAACAGCAAGAACTGCCGGAGCTGCCATGTAGCGGTCAGGCGCACGACGTACTGCACGCGCTCTCGACCGACCTGACCACTGATGGTCCAACCTTCGTTCTCCCATCGGAAGTCGGTGACCTCACCGTCGTCGCCATCCCACACGTTCCACCGCGCCGTGTGACCGCTCGCCGGCAGCGGGGTGTAGTTGCTCACCGACGAAACGGTACCGTTCGGTTCGTGATCAGCGAACACGAGGCCCGCCAATACGTGCTCGATCGTTGTGTCGTCGCCCAGTCCATCGAGGCGTCGATCGCCGACGCCGTCGGCGCCGTGCTGGCCGAGGCCGTCGTCGCCGCAGAAAATGTGCCGCCGTTCGAGAACTCGGCTGTCGATGGCTACGCGGTGCGTGCCGCCGACACCGCTGATGTACCCACGCAGCTGCTGGTCGTCGGCGAGGTCGCCGCGGGATGGTCGACCGATCGTCGTGTGGGGCCGGGTGAGGCGATTCGCATCATGACCGGCGCACCCATGCCCGCCGGGGCTGATGCCTCGGTGATGGTCGAAGATACCGAGCGGGTCGACGGCGACAGCGTGCTGATCCACAAGTCGGTATCAGTTGGGTCCTCGGTGCGCGGCGTCGGCGACGATGTGCACGTCGGTACCGAACTGTTTGCGGCGGGCACGATCGTGCGCCCGGCGGTTGCCGGTGTACTTGCCAGCGTCAATGCCCGACGAGTGCGCGTGTTTCGCAGGCCTCGCGTCGCCGTGCTGTCGACGGGTGACGAACTGATCAACGACGGCTCGGTGTTGCGGCCCGGACAAATTCGCGAGAGCAACAAGACCATGCTGTTGCCGCTCGTCGCCGACGCCGGTTGCGAAGCGATCGATCTCGGCGTGGTCCGCGACGACGAGGCTGCGCTCGAGGCCGTCCTGCGCGATGCCGCCGCCTCGTACGATGCCATCGTCACCAGCGGTGGGGTCAGCATGGGGGAGTACGACGTCGTGAAGGCGGTGCTCTCGCGCATCGCCGACATGCGCTGGATGCAGATCGCCATCAAACCGGCGAAGCCGTTCGCATTCGGACTGTTGGAGTCGGCAGGTCGGTGCACTCCGGTGTTCGGCCTTCCCGGCAACCCTGTCAGTTCGATGGTCAGCTTCGAGTTGTTCGCCCGCCCGGCGTTGCGGAAGATGATGGGTCACAACTCGCTCGACCGAACCACGGTGATCGCTGTCGCCGACGAGGGGTTGCCTCGGCGCGCCGACGGCAAGACCCACTACATGCGCGTCGCCGGTTCGTTTGCCCCGGATGGCCGCTACCACATCAGTTCCGTCGGTGCGCAGGGAAGCCACCAGTTGGCGGCCACTTCGCTGGCCGATGCCATTGCCATCGTTCCTGACGGCGA
>JANOJI010000195.1:0-2822 GCA_031408175.1 Ilumatobacteraceae bacterium | reverse complement strand
GCTCGTGCACCTGTCGACCTACGGGCACCGCGACGTCGAGGCCCTGGCGCCGGTCGAGACCGACACGTTGTGGCGGATCTTCTCGATGACCAAGCCCATCACGGCAGTACTTGCGCTGCAGTTGTGGGAGGAGGGTGCCTTCGAGCTGAACGACCCTGTGTATCGATACATCCCGGCGTTCCGGCATCAGCAGGTGTGGCGCGCCGGAAGCTCGACTGCGCCGATCCTGGATCCGGTCGTCGAGAAGATGCGCCTGTGGCATCTGTTCGCGCACACCAGCGGGCTCACGTACGGGTTCATGTTCGCCCATCCGGTCGACGAGATGTATCGCAAAGCCGGTTTCGAGTGGGGTATGCCCCGCGACCTCGACCTCGAGGCGATCGTCGACACGTGGGCGGCACTGCCGCTGCTGTTCCAACCTGGCGCCGAGTGGAACTACTCGGTCGGTCTCGACGTGCTCGGCCGGGTGTTGGAAGTCATCACCGGTCAACGTCTCGACGAGCTCATGCGCACCCGCCTGTTCGAGCCGCTGGGCATGAACGAGACCACCTGGTTCGTCGACGAAGCGCATGCTCCCCGGCTCGCCAAGTTGTACGGCGCGGATCCGCAGACTCGCAAGGCCGTGTACATGGAGGAGTTGGACCGCGGATCACTGCGTGAACCCAAGGCGCACGGCGGAGGTGGCGGCCTGGTGAGCACAGCCCACGACTACCACCGATTCACCCAGATGCTGCTGCGCGGCGGCGAGCTCGATGGAGTTCGCATCCTGGCTCCCGGCACCGTGAAGTACATGGCCAGCAACCACCTGCCGGGCGGGGTCGATCTGACTGCGTTCGCCCGGCCGCTGTTCGCCGAGACGACGTTCGATGGAGTCGGCTTCGGGCTCGGTGTCAGCGTGACCATTGATCCCGTCAAGGCCCGCGTACCCGGCAGCGCGGGAGAGTTCGCCTGGGGTGGTGCAGCAAGCACGGCGTTCTGGATCGATCCGGTGGAAGACCTCACCGTGCAGTTCTTCACCCAACTGCTTCCCAGCCGCACTCACCGATCCGCAGCCAACTCAAGCAGCTCGTGTACCAGTCGATCATCGCCTGACGACACGGTTCCACTGCTGCCGCTACTGTCCCGGGATGCAGCTCGCCGACCTGTCCATCTTCACCGAGCCTCAGCAGGGCGCCTCGTACGACACGTTGCTGGCGGTGGCCCAGCGTGCCGAAGCACTCGGTTTCGGAGGTTTCTTCCGCAGTGATCACTACCTGGTGATGGGTGGGTCGAGCGGTCTGCCCGGGCCCACCGATGCCTGGCTCACGCTGGGCGGGCTGGCCCGCGAGACGTCGACCATCCGCCTCGGCACCCTGGTCTCACCGGTCACATTCCGGGCTCCGGGTATGCTGGCGATCAGCGTCGCTCAGGTGGATCAGATGAGTGGCGGTCGCGTCGAGCTAGGCATCGGCGCCGGTTGGTACGAAGCCGAGCACACGGCCTACGGCTTCGACTTTCCCGATGCGGCAACAAGGTTCGACAGCCTCACCGATCAGTTGGCGATCATCGACGGTCTGTGGAGCACGCCGACCGGCGAGACCTTCAGCTACGCCGGCTCGGTGCACAGCGTGACAGACTCGCCGGGCTTGCCCAAGCCAGTCCAGCAGCCGATACCGATCATCATCGGTGGTGGCGGCAAGACGCGTACGCCGGCCTTGACCGCCCGATACGCGACCGAGTGCAACGTCGCATTTGCTTCGGTGGAAACGTTCACCGAACGCAAACAACGTGTCGAGGTTGCATGCGCGGCGATCAACCGACAACGCCCGATGAGCTACTCAGTTGCGCTTGTGGTGTGTGCAGGTGGAACCGGGGCCGACGTCGTTCGTCGTGCGGCAGCAATCGGGCGCGAGCCGGCCGAGCTTCGCGAGAACGGCGCAGCTGGATCGGCCGAGGAAACCGCTGCAGCCATTCGCAAGTACACCGACGCCGGCGCCGACCGGGTCTACTTGCAGGTCCTCGACCTATCGGACCTCGACCATGTCGACTTCATCGCCGGCGAGGTCGCCCCGCTGCTGGCGTGAGAAGGCGAAGGCCGACCACGACTGGTTGGTCACCGTCGCCGCGTCGACATAGGTCACCTGGGCGCCGAGCCCGAGTTCGTCGAGCACGGCAAGCATGCCCGCGCCCAGCACCATCACGGCCTTGGTCCACACTTCCGCCCACGCCGCCGTGCCGGCGATGACGGTGACGGCCACGATCTCGCGATCGTGCAGTACGGGCCTTCCGGTCGTCGGATCGAGGAGATGATGTACCGATTCACCGTCGTCAGTTTCCCACCGTCGGCGCAATGTGCCCGATGTCGCGACGCCGCCTTCGGCCATCGTCAGCTGAACCGTCTCGACCTCGATGTTCATTGGGTCAACCACACCGATCAACCAGCCGCCGGGCTGTGGTGCGCTGCCGCGTACGGCCACATCGCCGCCGATCGACACTGACGCACCCATTGCCCCGGCGTCGATCAGATCGGCGACCACGAGATCCGCTGCCAGCCCCTTGCCGATGCCACCTGCGTCGAGACACATCCCGGGCGGGACGCTCACTGTGCTGCGTTCGCGATCGATCGAGATCGCAGCGAGGTCGCCGCGGGGCAGCGAACCCGATGGCAGTGAGGTGACCGAAGTCGGATCATGCCAACTCGCGCTGTATCCAAGGCCGACCAACGGCGCGAGCAACGTGGGGTCGAACGCGCCCGTGGTTGCCCGCCAACCATCGAGCATGGACTGAACCAGAACCAGCGTCGCCGGGTCGATGGGAACGGTCGACCCGGCGGCGCGGTTCAG
>JANOJI010000164.1:0-2979 GCA_031408175.1 Ilumatobacteraceae bacterium | reverse complement strand
GCTCGTCAATGTGAAGGTTGCCCATCGGCACCCGCACGTCGACGTCGAACTCGCCGACGAGATTTCGGCTGCGGACGCGTTGCTGCACGGTGAGGGCCGGATTCTTGTGCGCCCCAGTGGTACCGAGCCCTTGATTCGGGTGATGGTCGAAGCCGCTTCCCAGTCGTTGGCCCAATCCACCGCCGACAGTTTGGCGAAAGTAGTGCTGGCTCGCTTCGGCTGAGCGCGCGACCGATCGGATCTGACGCCGATCGGTAGCCTGAGATCATGTGCGGCATCATCGGCATCGTCAGCAGGCCCTCTCAACGACCGGTACCCGAGCCCGCTGAGATATTGGCCCATCTCGATCGGGCGGTGGCCGCCGGCAGCCTCACCGATGCGGCCGTCGCCGTCCGTCAGTGCGACGATCTGCTGAAAGGTGTCCCTGGTGCTCTCGCCCTGATCGGTCGCTACGAACTGGCGGTTGGGATCATTGCCCGGCTCGACCAGCTCGACGCTCGTGTCGCCGAGACCGAGGACCGGATCGAATCCGACGATGTGCTCGATCCCGACCAGCAGGAGCGCATCGCGATGGAACTGATCGACCTTCGCGATGCGACGTGGGCAGTTCGCCACGACCGCCTTCGCACCGCACGCGAGGTCGAGGCGTTGGTCGGCCGCGACAGCACACTGGCAGCCGTGGCCGGCTACCTAGCCGTGCAACAGGCGCTGTCGGCACTCGATCGGCTCGAAGTGCGCGGTCGCGACTCCGCGGGCCTGCACCTGTTCGTGTGGAACCACGGGTTGTCCCCGTCGGATCCGGTGGTGCGGCGGATGCTCTCCGAACGCAGCAACGATCCACTCTTCCAGAACGGTTCGGTGCGTGTCGCGGGGGAATGCCTCGGTTTCGTCTACAAGGCTGCTGCCGAGATTGGTGAACTCGGCGACAACACCAGCGCGCTACGCGCGGCAATCGGCGCCGACGCCCTGCTCCGCCTCGCCCTGTCACAACCCGATGCACGGCTCACCGTGCTCGGCCATACGCGATGGGCCAGTGTCGGCATCATCAGTGAAGCCAACTGTCACCCGCTGAACAGTGAGGAGCTCGAGCAGACCGGCGGCGCTCCGTACATGGTCGCCGTGCTCAACGGTGATGTCGACAACCACGCCGATATCACGGTGCGGCACGGTCTGCGTATCGCCAACTCGATCACGACCGACGCCAAGGTGATTCCTGCGGTCATGGCCCGCCATGTGGCCAACGGCGTTGTGGATTTCGATGAAGCCTTCCGCCGGACCGTTGCCGAGTTCGAAGGCAGTGTGGCCATTGGTGCCGCGGCCGCTGATCATCCCAACAACTTGTACCTGGCGCTGCGGGGCAGCGGTCAAGCTCTCTATGTCGGGTTGGCCGACGATTGCTACATCGTGGCCAGCGAGCCGTACGGGGTCGTCGAAGAGACTGCTCGCTTCGTACGCATGGACGGTGAATCGCCTTCTGGAACCGGAAGTCGTGGGCAGGTCTTCGTGCTCGACGGCACCAGAGCAGGTGACCTCGAGGGAATTCGCCGGTTGGCCTACGACGGTGGGGAGTTGCCGTTGGACGCCGGCGACGTCGCCATCGCTCAGGTCACCACCCGCGACATCGATCGCGGTGATTCACCGCACTACCTCCTGAAGGAGATCAGCGAGGCGCCGGCAAGTTTTCGCAAGACCGTGCGCGGCAAGATCGTCGAGGTCGCTGGCCTTCGTCGCGCCTCGGTCGGTGCTCGAGCGCTGCCGGCCGACATCCGCGCTCGGTTGGCCGACGGCAGCATCACCAAGATCAAGGTCATCGGACAGGGCACGGCAGCGGTCGCCGGTCGCAGCATGGCGGCGGTGCTCGACGCGCTCGCCGATGGCCAGCTCGACATCGACCCGATTACCGCCACCGAACTCAGCGGGTTCGGCATGCGACTCGACATGAGCGACACGCTGGTCGTGGCGGTCAGCCAGAGCGGCACGACCACCGATACCAATCGAACGGTTGACCTCGTGCGCAATCGTGGCGCCGCAGTGCTGGGAATCGTCAACCGGCGCAACAGCGATCTCACCGACAAGGCCGATGGTGTGATGTACACCAGCGATGGTCGCGACGTCGAGATGAGTGTCGCCTCCACCAAGGCGTTCTACGCCCAGGTAGCGGCTGGCGTGTTGCTGGCCTGTGCCATCACCGAGTCGGCGAATGTCGGTTCTGCCCAACGCCGGCACGATCTGCTGACGTCATTGAGGCATATGCCCGAGGCAATGCTCGACGTACTCTCACGTCGTGATGTCATCGGCGACGCTGCTCGCCGGTTCGCTCCCCCCAAGCGCTACTGGGCCATTGTCGGCAGCGGCCCCAACACGGTCGCTGCCGAGGAAGTACGCATCAAGCTCAGCGAGCTGTGCTACAAGTCGATCGCTTGTGATGTGACTGAGGACAAGAAGCACATCGACCTGTCGAGCGAGCCGCTGATCTTGGTGTGCGCTGCCGGCTTGGTCGGTGGCACGGCCGATGACGTCGCCAAGGAAGTCGCGATTTACAAAGCGCACAAGGCGACGGCGATCGTGGTGGCCACCGAGGGCGACGAGAGATTCTCTGCCGCAGCAGCGGTGCTCACCGTGCCGGCGGTCGACTCGGCGTTGGCGTTCGTACTGTCGGCGATGGTCGGTCACCTGTTCGGATACGAGGCAGCGCTGGCGATCGATGCCTCGGCACTTCCGCTCCGGGCGGCCCGGGAAGTGATCGAGGGGGCTCTCGCCGCCTCCGACAACGGCGACGACGTGCTTCGATCGGTGCGGCAAGGCATCGGCCAACACGCCGAGCGGTTCGGCGAGGGGTTGCGGTCCGGTCTGTACGACGGGCATCTCGAGGCGTCGACGGCGGTGCGGCTCTCGGCCATGCTGGCCGATCTGCGCAACGACCTGCCGCTCGAGGCCTACCAGCGAGCCACCGGCAAGGTAGCGACGCCTGGCGTGATG
>JANOJI010000131.1:0-5857 GCA_031408175.1 Ilumatobacteraceae bacterium | reverse complement strand
CCGTGCGACGGTATCTCAGTCAGTGACGAATGGACAGTGCCTGCACCCGCTGTCGCAGCAGTACCCACGCTCGGCGAGAAAGACCGTCGTGAAAACCGACAGCCGGGTCGACGGATCCTCGTAACAGGGTTCACCCCCGGCTACCGCCTGATGGTGACGCGCCATGATCTCTGCGAACCGAGGGTGCAGCGCCGACAACCGTTGCGGGTGGGCGCTCTCGATGTACTCGTCGCGCAACTTCGGCACGATTCGCCACGGTATCTGCTTGGTTCGTTGACAGGGCGCGCGGCGTGAGTAAGGTGCCGGGCAGTCGGCATGTGATGGGGGTCACACGGTTTCCGTCACATACGCGACACACCGATCATCGAATCCGAGGGGGAAATGGTGCGAACAAGGCAACGATCGAGCAAGCGGATCATCACAGCAGCGATACTGAGCCTCGGGCTTGTTGCCGCGGCCTGCGGCAAGAAGAACGGTGGCGACACCGCGGACGCCACAACGGGTGTGACGGAGACCACGGTGATCAGCGGGGACACGGAGCCAAACGTTGCGGCCGAAACCACCGTCGCTGAGGGTACGAGCCCGCCCGAGACCACCCCGGCGGACGTGCCGGTGCCAGGCGGCACGCTGATCGTGAGCGGCGAGGCCGAGGTGACCAGCCCATGGACTCCTGCGGCGATGCAGTGCGATACCTACTGCTTCCAGCGGGCTCGCACCTTCTTCGACTCGGTGGCCGCGATCGGCGACGATCTCAAGGTTCATGGGGTCTTGGCCGAAGAAATTACCCCCAACGCCGACTTCACCGAATGGACCATCACGGTGCGCGAGGGCATCACCTTCACCGACGGCACTCCGGTAAACGCCGATGCTCTCATCAAGAACCTCCAACTCAGCGGAACCGGGCTCCTCATCTCCGCCGCCCTGCTCGATGTCGCCAAAGTTCCAAGCGCGGCTGACCCGGCAAAGAACGAGCTGAAGATCGAGAAGCTCGACGAGATGAGCTTTACGATCTTCACCGGTTTGAACGGCGATCCGGCGCAACCGCTGCCGTGGCCGGGCTTCGACGTCTATCTCACGGCCCAATGGGGCCTGATCGCCTCGCCGGCCTGGCTCGACGCTGTCGCCGCCGACCCGGCACTGGCCGCCATGCCGATCGGGTCCGGACCATTCATCGTCGAGAGCTTTGCCCCGCGCGACAAGTTGGTCGTCAAGAGGAACCCGAACTATTGGCAGAAGGATGCCAACGGCATCCAATTGCCGTATCTCGACGGCGCCGAGTTCCGAGTCATCGAGGACTCCGAGATCGAGGCCGATGCCCTGCGTTCGGGCGACATCGACATCTTCTCCACCTCGGCGGCGTTGGTGGTCGCCGACTTCCGCGAGCAGGCCGACGAGTTCCCGATGCGCGAGCAGTCGGACTTCACCGAAACCGATTACATCCTCATCGATCACGACAAGCCCGGCCCGTTGCAGGACGCACGTGTGCGCTGCGCCCTGTCGAAGGCGATCGACCGCGAGGAGTACGTCGAGGCGCTGAGCAACGGAATCTCCACCCCGGCGAACGGCGTGTTCTCCCCAGGTCAGGAGGGCTACCTCGAGGACAATGGCTTCGACATCACTCAAGACATTGAAGGCGCCACGGCGCTGATCGATGAGTACGAGGCCGAGACCGGCACACAGGTGGCGATCAACTACGGCACCACCACGTCGCAGATCAACGCCCAGCGCGCCGAGCTGATGAAGGGCTACTGGAACGCGATAGGCGTCGATTTCGAGTACCAACAGGTGCCGCAGGACTCGTTCATCACCAACGCGTTGTTCGGCGCCGACAACTTCTTCGCCTTCGCCTGGCGTCAGCACGCCGGCCTGACGGTTGACACCCAGAACTACTGGTGGCACTCGCGTTCGGCCTCGCCTGATGGCGCCCTGTCGTTGAACTTCGCCCGAATCCGCGACGATGTCGTCGACGAGAACCTCGACATTGCCCGCTCCGATCCTGACCCCGCCGCCCGCAAGGCTGCCGCAGAGGCGGTCAATCGGCGGATGGCCGAGCAGTGCCACCAGATCCCCTTCGTCCACACCGTTTGGGGCACGCCGCACAAGCCCTCGGTGATGGGCCTCGGTGATGGGGTGCTGCCCGACGGCACCAAAGCTCGCGACGGCGCCGGCTTCTCCGGGCAGTTCTGGATGCAGAACATCTGGATCAATCCAGAGGCATGACCAGCCGCCGACGGCTGTCCGGCCTTTGGCCGGACAGCCGTCATTAGGCCATGAGGTCTTCACAGCATGCGCTACTTCCTCCAACGCTTCGCCCAACTGTTGATCGTCTTTGGGCTGGTCAGCTTCGGCGTCCTCGTGGTGATGCGGATAGGTTCGAATTCGCCGGAGGAATTGGCCATCAAGCTGTACGGCGGCCGCCCGTTGAACCCGGACGAGCTAAGCGAGGCCATCTCCCGCTATCACCTCGATACCAACTACTTTGTGCAGTACTTCTACTGGCTGAAGGGTCTCGTGTTTGACTTCGACCTCGGTCAGTCGGTGGCCAACAGCCGCGCAGTTGCCGACTTGTTGAAGCCACGGGTGTGGACGACGGTGCTGCTCGGTGTCTACGCCAACGTGTTCGGCATGTTGATCGCCATTCCGGTCGCCGTGCGCCAGGCCTACAAGCGCGATGGCCGGTTCGACAAGACGGCCAGCTTGATGACGTTCGTCGGCGTCGGCGTTCCCGCAATCGTCCTCGGTGTATTGCTGCAATTGCTGTTCACGGTGAAGCTTGGGTGGTTCCCACTGATCGGTGAAAAGATCTACCCCTGGAACGACCTCGGGCAGCATGTCAGGAACTTCTTCCTGCCCACCCTCACCCTGACCATTCCGGTGGCGGCCATTTTTGCTCGACTGCTCCGAGCCGAGATGGTGCTCACCCTGCAAAGCGACTTCATCACCCTGGCCAGCGCCAAGGGCTTGTCGCCCGGCCGGGTGCTGTGGCGCCACGCGTTGCGCAACTCGCTGTTCTCGATCGTCACGGCCGTTGGCACCAACCTCGGCGCCCTGCTCGGCAGCGCGGTCGTAGTGGAGACGTTGTTCGATCTCGATGGGCTCGGCTCGCAGCTGGTCGTGTCGGTGTTGTCGAGCGATCTGTTTACCGTGCAGAGCTTTGTGGCCATCATCGTGCTGCTCGTCGTTACCGTCAACCTGCTGGTCGATCTCGCCTATGCGTTGATCGATCCACGGATCCGCCAGATGCGATCGCTGTGATGAGTCTTCGATGACCGCGTCCACCGTCGCATCACCGGCCGATGGGGCCGGCCACCTATCGTGGTGGCGGCGCCTCCCCAGGGGGTTCGTGCTCTTGTCCATTCTGTGGCTCGGCATTCTCGTGTTCCTGGTGGTGTTCGCCGACTACCTGTCGTTCATCCGCGACCCCGATACCAAGGTGCGAGTTGCCGGCCGATTGCAGAGCAACTACAAGCTCGGCCCAGGCTACAGCGCGTGGTTCGGCGTCGACGGCAACAGCCAGGATGTGTTCGCCAGGTGCATCTACTACGCTCGCAACAGCCTGCAGATCGGGCTTTCCTCGACGGCTCTCGGGCTGCTGATCGGCGGAACGCTGGGTGTGCTCGCCGGCTTTTTCCGCGGCTGGATCGATCGGGTCATTTCCATCCTCATCGACTGCCTGCTGGCCATTCCGGCACTGGTTCTGGCCGTGATGCTCATCTTTCGCCTCGACGACATCAAAGAAACATGGACATTCCTCGGTTGGATGACGCGCAAGTGGCAGATCATCATGACGTTGAGCATCTTGGCGATCGCCCCGTTGGCGCGGATCGTACGCGCCCAGACGCTGTCACTGCGCGAGCGGGAGTTCGTGACGGCCGCGCGCAGCCTGGGGGCCAAGAACGGCCGAATCATCACCAAGGAGATCGTGCCCAACCTGGTGCCGACGATGGTCACCGTGGCGTTCACCGGTCTGGGGATCCTGATCGCCGCCGAAGGAGCTCTGGCCTTCCTCGGCCTCGGCCTCACCGAGTCGTGGGGGTTCCAGATCGAATCAAACCGGCGACGGTTGGAGAAGGCTTGGTGGGCGACCGTTTTCCCGTGCCTCATGCTCCTTGGCACGGTCATGGCCTTCAATCTGCTCGGAGACCGTTTGGCCAGGCGATTCGACATCCGTGAGGCAGCAGTATGAGCATCGTCATCCAGGCTTCGACCAGGGCGACCGATGGTCCACTGCTGGAGTTGAACGATGTACGCACTCATTTCCAGACGCCCCGTGGTGTGGTACGCGCCGTCGACGGTGTCTCGTTGACGCTCGATCGCGGCAGAGCCCTCGGCATCGTCGGCGAGAGCGGTTCGGGCAAGACGATCCTGTCGCGTTCGATCATGGGCCTGCTGCCGCCGAGAGGCACGATTCGACACGGCAGCATCAAGTTCGAAGGCCGCGAGATCAGCGCCTTGTCGCGGCGGGCGATGCGCGAGATCTGGGGCAGGGAAATGGCGATGATCTTCCAGGATCCGATGACGTCACTGAACCCGTTGATGAAGATCGGCGCCCAGATCGCCGAGCCGCTGCGGCTGCACCTTGACATGCCGAAGGCCGATGCCTGGGCGACGGCCGAAAGGCTGATGCGCGACGTGCGAATCCCCGCCCCTGGGCGTCGCCTGAATCAGTACCCGCACGAGATGTCGGGCGGCATGCGCCAACGAATCATGATCGCCATCGCCATCGCGTGCGGCCCGACCCTGCTGTTCGCCGACGAGCCCACGACGGCGCTCGACGTCACAGTGCAGGCCCAGATCCTCGATCTGCTCGGCGAGCAGCGCCGCGAGCGCAACATGTCGCTGATTCTTGTGACCCACGATCTTGGTGTCGTGGCTGGTCACACAGACGAGATTGCAGTGATGTATGGCGGGAAACTGGTCGAGATGGCGCCGACGCGTGAGCTGTTCGCCAACATGAAGATGCCCTACACCGAGGCCTTGCTGCACAGCATCCCGAAGCTGGCCGACCCCAGCCATACACGGCTCAACGTGATCAGCGGCCGACCTCCCGATCTCGTCAATCCCCCCGTCGGTTGCCGGTTCGCTCCGAGGTGCCCCTACGCGCAGACACGCTGTCGCGAGCAGGAGCCGCCCCTGATCGCCACCGTCGAGGATCCTCGCCATACCTATGCATGCTGGTATCCCGTCGGCTCCCCCGAGTATCACGAGACGAAAGAACGGCGCCGGCGCGAAGCCGAGCTGGCAGCTTGATGGCCGGAACCGGGAAAGCACACCTGCGCTCCGAGGGCGATGTGTTGCTGCGCGTCGAGGATCTCGTGGTCGAGTTTCCTGTCGGCCACACCGGTCTGAAGGTCAATGCCGTCAGTGGAATCAGTTTCGACGTGCTGCGGGGCGAAACACTCGGAGTCGTCGGCGAGTCGGGCTGCGGTAAGAGCACGACCGGACGAGCGATCATGCAGCTGCCGCGCCCGACCAGCGGCTCGGTGACCTTCGAGGGGCGCCAACTCACCGAGATGGGCCGAGACGAGATGCGTGAGGCGCGCACGCGCATGCAGATGATCTTCCAAGACCCCGTCTCGTCGCTCAACCCACGGCGCAAAGTCCGCGACATCGTGATGGAGCCGCTGTCGATCTGGAAGCGCGGCACCAAGGGCGAACAGGCGTCCAAGGTCGACGCCCTGCTCGAGGAAGTCGGTATCGACCCCCAGCGCGCCGCGGAGAGCCAGCCCCACCAGTTCTCCGGCGGTCAGTGCCAACGAATCTCCATCGCTCGCTCGCTGGTGCTCGACCCGACGTTGATCATCTGTGACGAGCCGGTAAGCGCCCTCGACGTCAGTGTGCAGGCCCAGGTGCTCAA
>JANOJI010000124.1:0-2655 GCA_031408175.1 Ilumatobacteraceae bacterium | reverse complement strand
GCCGAGGCATCGATCGCTGCCGCACGGTCGGCCGTGACGATCGCCACCACGACGTTCGACGATGCGACGGCCGAGCTGGTCAACGCGCTCGATCGTGGCCACATCCGCGCCTACTTCCAGCCCATCGTCGACATGCGCACGGGTGACGTGGTCGCCATCGAGGCCCTGGCCCGCTGGCAAACCGACAACGGCATCCGCGAGCCATACGAGTTCCTGCCCGGCATCGAACGCGCCGGCTTGAACGCCTCGCTGTTCCACCGCATGCTCGACGATGGATTGACGCATCTCGCGACATTCCGCAATGTCTCACCGAACCTGCGTCTCGCTGTCAACTTCGACTTCGACTCGATCCCTGAAACGGGGCTTCGCAAGACGGTCACCGACCTCGCCGATAAGCACAACATTCCTCTGGAGCTGATCTCGCTCGAGCTCAGTGAGCGGCAATCGTTCGAACTCTCGCCATCGACTCTCAAGGAACTGACCGAAGTTGCCGATGCCGGCGTGAAGCTGGTTCTCGACGACTTCGGCGTTGGGTTCGCCAGCCTCGAAACATTGACATCGCTGCCGATCAGCGGCGTCAAACTTGACCGTCGTTTCACCGGACAGGTGATCGACGGCGAGCGCGAGCCGGCCGTGGTGAAGGCGATGATCTCGATGGCAGCGGACGCCGGCCTCGAGGTGATCGCTGAGGGTGTGGAAACCCAGACCCAGTGCGATCGCCTGGTTCGCCTGGGTTGTCGGCTCGGCCAGGGCTACCTTTTCGCCCTGCCGCTGCCACCCGACTCGATGACGACCGTGCTGTCGGCTCCCCTCGTTTCCGCTTGGTAACGGAATCAACTAACCAGCGTCACGCAACTCGCGGCGCAACTCGTTGACCTCGTCGCGCAAGCGGGCGGCGTACTCGAACCTCAGCTCGGCAGCGGCCTCGTGCATCTCTTCCTCGAGGGTCATGATGAGACGGTTGAGTTCTTGTTGCGGCAAGGTCTTCAGCTCGCGTTGCACCTTGTCGCGCTCGCGTTGGCGTCGACGGTCCTTGCCCGGCACTGGCGATGAATCGTCAGGCCGCAGCAGCGACAAGATGTCGCCCACGGCCTTGCGGATGGTCTGCGGATCGATGCCGTTCTCGAGGTTGTAGGAGATCTGGCGTAGCCGCCGCTGCTGCGTGATGTCGATCGCTTTCTGCATCGACGCGGTGACCTTGTCGGCGTACATCACCACCTGGCCGTCGACATTGCGGGCGGCGCGGCCGATCATTTGGATCAGTGACGTCTCGCTGCGCAAGAAGCCTTCCTTGTCGGCGTCGAGGATGGTCACCAACGACACTTCAGGCAGGTCGAGGCCTTCACGCAGAAGGTTGATGCCGACCAGCACATCGAACTCTCCCAGCCGCAGGGCGCGCAGGATCTCGATGCGCTGGATGGTGTCGATGTTGCTGTGCAGATAGCGCACTCGCAGCCCTTGCTCGAGCAGATACTCGGTGAGGTCTTCTGCCATCTTCTTCGTCAACGTGGTGACCAGGATGCGGTCGCCTTTGACTACCCTGTCGTTGACCATCTCGATCAGATCGTCGATCTGGCCCTTGGTTGGCCTGACGACCACCTCGGGGTCGACCAGCCCGGTGGGGCGCACGATCTGCTCGACCACCTGCTGACTGTGCTGGATCTCGTACGGCGATGGTGTGGCCGACATGAAGACACACTGATTGATCCGCCCAAGTACCTCTTCGAACTGCAGTGGCCGGTTGTCGCGGGCGCTGGGTAGCCGGAAGCCGTGCTCGACGAGGATGTCTTTTCGTGATCGGTCGCCCATGAACTGACCGTGCAACTGCGGCACGGCGACGTGGCTCTCGTCGATGACGAGCAGGAAGTCCTTGGGGAAGTAGTCGAGCAGAGTGAACGGCGGCTCGCCGGGCCCGCGACCGTCGATGTGCGCGGAGTAGTTCTCGATGCCGTTGCAGTAGCCGACCTCTTGGATCATTTCGAGGTCGTACTGCGTGCGCATGCGCAGACGTTGCGCCTCGAGCAGCTTGCCCTCCTTCTCGAACCATGCCAGCCGCTCCTGCAACTCGGCCTCGATGCCGATCACCGCCTTGCGCATGCGCTCGTCGCCGGCGACGTAGTGGGTGGCGGGGAACACCTGTGTGCGCGGCAGATCGCTGAGCGTCTCGCCAGTGAGCGGATCGATCATGGTCAACCGATCAACGGTGTCGCCGAACATCTCGATTCGCAGCACGGTCTCCTCATACGAGGGGTGCACCTCGATGGTGTCACCGCGCACCCGGAACTTGCCGCGGCCGAGCGTCATGTCGTTGCGATCGAACTGCAGGTCGACCAGGCGACGCAGGATGGAGCGCATGTCGTAGTCGACGCCGACGCTGAGGTCGAGCAACTGGCCCTTGTATTCCTCCGGGTTGCCCATGCCGTAGATGCAACTGACCGAGGCGACGACGATGGTGTCGCGACGGGTCAGCAAGCCTGCCGTGGCGGAGTGACGCAGCCGATCGATCTCGTCGTTGATCGACGAGTCCTTCTCGATGTACGTATCGCTGGACGCGATGTACGCCTCGGGCTGGTAGTAGTCGTAATAGCTGACGAAGTACTCGACGCGATTGTTGGGGAAGAACTCTCGCATCTCCTGCGTCAATTGGGCGGCGAG
>JANOJI010000110.1:0-7606 GCA_031408175.1 Ilumatobacteraceae bacterium | reverse complement strand
TGATCGATACCGAGCGAGCGTCGAACCGGTGGGCACCCGCACGCGATGGCGACACCACCTATCTGTGCACCGTCGACGGCAACGGAATGGGCGTGTCGTTGATCCAGTCCAATGCCGCCGGGTTCGGCTCCGGGTTGGTCGAGCCGAACACGGGGATCAATCTGCACAACAGAGGTCTCGGCTTCAACCTGCTCGAAGGCCATGCTGCCGAGTTCACAGCGGGCCATCGTCCTCCCCACACCTTGTGTCCCGCCATGGCGACAGCAGATGGATCGCTCCGCGCCGTCTTCGGCACGATGGGCGGTGATGCCCAGCCGCAGATCCTGCTGCAATTGGCGGCGCGCCTGTTCCACTACGGCCAGTCGCCCGCCGCCGCGGTGTATGCCGCCCGCTGGGCGCTCGAGGGACCCACGACGGGATTCGACACGTGGACCAGCGGGGAGGCGCCCACAGTGGCGATCGAAGGTCACGCTCCCGCTGATTGGATGACTGGCCTTGCCCAACGTGGGCATCGGGTCGAGAATCGGCCGCCCTACGACAGCAGCTTCGGGCACGCCCACGCGATTGTCATTGATGGTGACGGATTTCGGGCCGGGGCCGCCGACCCGCGCACGATGGTGGGCACTGCTGCAGGGATCTGAGCGCAGTACGATTCGACCATGCGCGTCGACTCGAACTTCTTCTGCTCCGTACCGATGCCCGACGCCGGTGATCCGTCGATCGCCGCCACAGCGCGGCGGTTCGGCAACGACTCGGTGATCGAGTGCTACAAGAACCTGATCGAGTGGGCCAAGACCGCCGATCAACTGGGTTTCGACACGATGTGGCTGACCGAGCATCACCTCCAGTACGAGGGCTACGAGGTGCTGCCCAACCTCATCCTGTTCGGACAGCACCTCGCCATGCTGACCAAGGACCTGCGGTTGGGGCAGATGTTCAACGTCGTGCCGCAGTGGCATCCGCTTCGACTCGCAGAAGACTTCGCGATCGCCGACATCATCACGGGCGGGCGCATGGAGTTCGGTGTGGGTCGGGGCACGGTGCCGCGCGAGGCCTGGGCACTCGGCACGGTGGTGGCCAGCGGCGACAACGCCATGTCGGCCGAGCACGACCGCATCAACCGCGAGATCTTCGAAGAGTCGATGGAGGTCATCAAGCTGGCCTGGTACCAGCAGCAGTTCAGCTACCGCGGCAAGCACCTTGTGCTTCCGCCTGACGATGTGCCCGACCGCGGCACGATGGTCAATGACCTCACCCTCGTCCCGAGACCGCTTCGAAAGGTCGACATCTACCAGCCTGTCACCTCGCCGGAGACCATCGAGTACGTCCCGAAAGCCGGGCACAAGGCCGTGTACTGGTTGCAGAATGCCGACAGTCAGAAGCAGAAGTGGGATCGGTATGCCGAGATTCGCGAGGCGTGTGGCACAGCCGTCGGTCCGGGCGAGGACCGCTGTCTGGTGCTCAATCTGCACGTCGCCAAGACGCACGAAGCTGCACTGGTGAAAGGCCGACCGGGACAGGACGAGTTCAACAAGTTCCTCGCGCCGTACGGTCGATTCAGCAGCTACCGCAACCCCGATGGCTCCAAGGTTGCCTTCAACCACTGCCCGACCGTGGAGGAGAGCAACGAACAGAAGATCCAGATCGTCGGTTCGATCGACGACGCCGTCGACGCCATCGGCTACTGGCGCGACCTGCTCGACCTGAAGCACATCTGCTTCTTCCTCGACTACCCCGGCTTGACTCGCGACGAGATGACCGAGCAGATGCATCTCGTGGCCGAGGAAGTGTTCCCACGCCTGGGCGAACCGATGGAGCGCCGTCCGATCACCGGCACGCCCCTGGTGTGAGTCCGACCATCTCGACCGAGGCCGGCTACCTGCTGCTACCGGCGTTCGCCGAGCCGCACGCCCACCTCGACAAGGCCTTCCTGGCCGAGCGCGTCGATAATCCCACCGGCGACCTCATGGGCGCCATCGAGGCCATGGACCGCGCCCGCGACTCCATCACGCTCGCCGACACGATCGAACGTGCCGAACGCGCCGCGCGGCTGATGGCCGCCAATGGCTGCACGGCGATCCGTACCCACGTCGATCTCACGCTCGCAGGCAGGCTGACCTCGGTCGCAGCGCTCATCGACGTGCGGGATCGGCTGCGAGAACTCGTCGAAATCCAGGTCGTCGCCTTGTGCGCGTGGCCGTCGATCGGCGCTGAAGGCGCAGACCAGCGCTCGTTGTTGCGCGAAGCTATCGATCTGGGAATCGACGTGATCGGTGGTTGCCCGCACCTCGAAAGTGACCCGGCAGCGGCCAACGACAACCTGCTGACGCTCGCTGCAGAAGCGGGTCTGCCGGTCGACCTGCACACCGACGAAACCCTCAATCCATCGATGCTGGCCTTGGAGGATCTCGCCGAGCGGGTCATAGCAACCGGCTTCTCGCATCGCGTCGCTGCGAGCCATTGCGTCACGTTGGCGGTGCAGAGCGAGCGCCGCCAGCGGGAGGTGGCCGAGAAGGTCGCTGCGGCCGGGATCAGTGTGATTGCTCTCCCCCACACCAACCTGTTCCTGCAGGGTCGGGATTGTCAGGTCTCCATGCCGCGGGCCGTCACAGCGGTCAAGGCACTGCGTGCTGCTGGCGTGAATGTCGCCGCCGGCGCCGACAACCTGCAGGATCCGTTCAATCCTGTTGGTCGGGGTGACCCGTTGGAGACCGCCGGTCTGATGATCATGACAACCCACGTCATGCCGTCCGACGCACTCAGCATGGTCAGCACCGCCGCTCGAACCGCGATGGGGCTCGGCCCGAGCGACGATCAGGTCGCTATCCGGGCGTGCTCTGCCCGCGAGGCGATTGCCTTCGGTCCAGCCGATCGAATGATCATTCGCGGCAGGCCACAGTTGGAAACAGAGCGTTCACGCGATCGAGACTGAGCCGTAGGAAACTCTGCCCTACACTTCGTCGCCATGGGGACCAACCATGGCCGGCTCGCCGGAAGGCGTGCGCTGATCACAGGCGCCGCCCGCGGAATCGGCGCCGAGATCGCCGCCGCGTTTCGGCGCGAGGGAGCCGAGCTTGCCCTGGTGGACATCGACGTCGAGCGACTCGCTGCCACCGGCAACGCTGTCGAAGGCAAGGTCTACGGAGTCGACCTCGCCGATGCCGAGGCAACCGTCGAGGTTGTCAGCAAGGCGGTCGAGGAGCTCGGCGGGTTGGAGATCCTGGTCAACAATGCCGGCATCTTGAAGATGGCACCGCTGATGGAGATCAGCCCAGCTGATTGGGATCTGACGTTCGCCGTCAACGTGCGCGCCATGCTGGTCACCATCCAGGTCGCGGCCAAGGCGATGATCCCGAACGGGCGCGGCACGATCATCAACATGGCCAGCATGGGTGGGAAGGTCGGTGGGCCCAACCAGGCGCACTATGCAGCGTCGAAGGCTGCGGTGATCTCGCTCACGCAGGTCGCTGCCAAAGAGCTGGGCCCCCACGGAATCACTGTCAACTGCATCTGTCCGGGCTACGTGCTGACCGAGATGGGGGCAGCGACGCGCACCGACGAAATGGTTCGGGAATGGTCGTCGAAGTCACCGCTCGGTCGGCTTGCCGAACCGTCGGACGTGGCCAACATGGCCGTCTTCCTTGCCTCCGACGACGCCTCGTATTGCACCGGACAGGCGATGAACGTGACCGGTGGAATGGTGATGCATTGACCATCTCGGGGAAATTCGATACCTCGCCCGCTGCGACTACGGTGGTGGAGATGGGCGACGTTGGGGCAACTCCTGCTCTGAGATTCAACAAGGTTTCGATGGTCTTCCCCGACGGCACGCATGCACTTGGGGAGACCGTGTTCGATGTGAGCCCTGGCGAATTCGTCACCGTGGTCGGCCCGTCGGGATGCGGGAAGAGCACGCTGCTGCGCATCGCCTCCGGGCTGACCAAGGCCACGGGTGGTTTCGTCTCCATCGATCCCGGCCACGTCGGTTACGTGTTCCAGGACGCCACATTGCTGCAGTGGCGCACCGTGCAGCGAAACGTCGAGCTCCTTGCCGAGCTCGAGGGCATGGACAAGGCCGAACGGGCACACCGCGCCGCCGAGAACATTGCCCTCGTCGGTCTCGACGGCTTCGAGAAGAAGTATCCGAAGCAACTCTCCGGCGGCATGAAGATGCGTTGCTCGCTGGCCCGCGCGCTGGTGATGGACCCGAAGGTGTTCCTGTTCGACGAGCCGTTCGGCGCGCTCGACGAGATCACCCGCGAGAAGCTCAACGACGAACTGCTCAGCCTGTTCCAGCGCAAAGGGTTCGCTGCGCTGTTCATCACCCACTCGATCTACGAAGCGGTGTTCCTATCGACACGCGTCCTGGTGATGTCGGCCCGACCGGGTCGAATCGTCGGCGACTTCCAGGTTCCGTTCCCGTACCCCCGCTCGCCCGATCTGCGCTTCGAGCCCGAGTTCGCCGAATTGTCCGGCCAGGTTTCGCATGCACTCCGTGGAGCACACGCATGACATATCAGGCAAACCTGGAAGGTGCCGTCCAGATGGAGCAACTCCATGCTGTCGACGATGCGCTTCACACCCCTAAGGATCAGCGCAACATCGGCGACTATGTGGCGCCAGTCGTCGGCTTCGCCGGGTTCGTCGGCTTTTGGTACTTCATGTCGTACTGGGCCCTCGAACACATCTGGGACAAACCCCAGTTCCTCATCACTCCACCGCATCGCGTCATGAACGAGAGCTTCATCGACGCCACCAACCGTTCGGCCCTGCTGGACGGTCTCTACTGGACAGCCAGGGTGTCGCTGCAGGGCCTGGTGATCTCCATCGTGGTGGGTATGGCACTGGCGATCGTGATGTCGCAAGCCCGTTGGCTCGAGCGGTCGATCTGGCCGTACCTCGTGGCCATGCAAGCGATTCCGATCCTGGCGCTGGTGCCGATCATCGGTTCGATCTTCGGATTCGAGCTCAACTCGCGGATCTTCGTCTGCGTACTGATCTCGCTGTTCCCGATCGTGTCCAACACCCTGTTCGGCCTGTTGTCGGCTGAGCGCGGCCAGCACGACCTGTTCACGCTGCATCACGTCTCGCGTTGGACCAGGCTCAGAAAGCTGCAACTCCCCAACGCGATGCCGACGATCTTCACCGGTTTCCGCATCGCCGCCGGCTTGTCGGTGATCGGCGCGATCGTCGGCGAGATCTTCTTCAAACGCGGCGACAAAGGGGTCGGCATCCTGCTCGACAAATTCCGGTCCCGTGCCCAATTTCCCCAGATGTACGGGGCACTCCTTCTGGCGGCAGCCCTCGGCATCGTCGTCTTCATCATCTTCGGGTGGCTCAACAACCTCGTCGTCGGACGTTGGTACGAGTCCACCCGCAAGAGCAACTGATCTAGCGGTCAGGGGCGCACCATCCATCAGCGTGAACACACACAAGAACAAAGGGAGAACAGATGCAACGACGTCGCACACGTTCGTTGATCGCCGTCTCACTCGTCGGGGCCTTGGCCCTGGCGGCGTGCGGAGACGACGAGTCGACTTCAAATACAGCGGCACCGGCCGCCTCGGACGCTCCGGCTGCCACCGATGCACCGGCGGCGACTGAGGCACCAGCTGCCACCGATGCACCGGCGGCGACGGAGGCGCCAGCGGGTACCGAGGCACCGGCAGGTGGTGGCGTACTCGCCGACATCTGCCCGGCAACGGTGGTCATCCAGACAGACTGGAACCCCGAGGCCGAGCACGGATTCCTCTACAACCTGTTGGGCAGCGACTACACAATCGACAAGGCCAAGGTGTCGGTCACGGCCAGCTTGACAGCCGCCGGTGTCGACACGGGTGTCGACCTCGAGATCCGCTCCGGCGGGCCCGCCATCGGCTTCAGCACGGTCACCTCGCAGATGTACACCGACGACAGCATCCTGCTGGGCTACGTGTACACCGACGAAGGCATTCAGAACTCTGCGGAGTTCCCCACGATCGCGATCGAGTCGGGCTTCGAGAAGAACCCACAGATGATCATGTGGGATCCGGCGACGTACCCCGACGTGAAGACGATCGAAGACATCGGCGCAGCCGGAATCCTCGTTCGTTACTTCAGTGGCGCGGCGTGGATGGACTACTACACGTCGCAGGGCATCCTGTCGACCGACAAGGTCGACGGTTCGTACGACGGCACGCCGGCGCTGTTCATTGCCGACGAGGGCAAGTCGGCCCAGCAGGGCTTCGGCTCGGCCGAGCCGTACATCTACCTCAACGAGGTGGCTGATTGGGCCAAGCCCGTCTCGTATGCGTACATCAACGATGCCGGTTGGAACAACTACGCCGAGTCGATCGCAACCAAGCCCGAGAACATCACCACGTATGCTGACTGCTTCACTGAACTGGTCCCCATGATCCAGCAGTCAAGCGTCGACTACCTCAGTGATCCTGCCGCGGCCAACGCGATCATCCTCGACGCCGTTGCCGAGTTCGACAACGGCTGGGTGTACACCCAGGGTGTCGCCGACTATGGCGTGCAGACGATCAAGGACGACGGCCTGGTTGCCAACGGTCCCGACTCGACGGTTGGCAACTTCGACCTCGATCGCGTCAACGACCTCATCGCCAAGGCGGTCCCGGTCTACACCGCGATCGGCCAGGCCCCGAAGGAAGGGCTGACGGCCGAAGACATCGTCACCAATCAGTTCATCGACGAGTCGATCGGGCTCTAGTACGTAGCCTCCGCCGCACTTTGTCGCTGTCAACATCGTCACCGGGTTGGCAGCGACAAAGTTGGCGTGGGGTCATTGCATGGCGCAGTCCAGCACGACCTGCAGCAACACGTTGGCACCCGCCTCGACATCGGCGGGTGTCGTGTACTCGGCGATGTTGTGGGACAACCCGTTGACACTCGGCACGAAGACCATCGAGGTCGGGCACACTCGGGCGAGCATCTGCGCATCGTGGCCGGCGCCCGACGGCATTCGCCGAGTAGTGAAACCGAGCCGCTGTGAGGTCCCCTCGACGAGAGCGATCATCGCATCGTCGAACTCGACCGGTTCGAAGCGAGCCAGCGTGCGCATCGTGATCTCGCAACCTTCGTCGCTGGCATAGGCGTGGCAGGCCGCGAAGACCTCAGCCTCGGCCTCCTTCAACCGTGCTTCGTCGGTGTTGCGCAGATCGACAGTGAACGTGACAGTCGACGGAATGACGTTGACCAGGTTCGGCACCACGTCGAGCATCCCGACCGTCGCAACCTGCGGGGCACCGAGGTAGCCGGCAATGAGGCGAATCTCGTGAATGGCTCGTGCGGCCACTGCCAACGGATCGCGGCGCAACTGCATGGGCGTAGTACCGGCATGTGCAGATTGCCCCGTGATCGTCACCTCCGTCCATGAGATCCCCTGAACACCCGTGACGACTCCGATCGTCACGCCCTCGTCCTCGAGTACCGGACCCTGTTCGATGTGGAGTTCGGCGTAGGCGTACGGAAAGCCGGCCGCAGGCACGGGCGTTGGACCGGCGTAGCCGATGCGGGACAGCTCGTCGCCGAGTCGCGCACCGTCATCGGCAGCGGTCACGTCGAGCGCTTCCTCGACCGCAAGACCGCCGACGTAGACCAAGCT
>JANOJI010000104.1:0-3486 GCA_031408175.1 Ilumatobacteraceae bacterium | reverse complement strand
CACGGCCAACAACCATAAAGGAATTCCCCTCATGACCACATCCACCCCCAGTTCTCGCGGCGCGCGCCGTCGAAACAGCGGCCGCCGCCCAGGCGCGGCCGAACGCTTCGTGCGCGCTGCCGAGCCTGCCTTCGCCACGCCTGCCCCGGCGTTGCACACCAGTGAACCAGTACCAGTCACCGACTACATCACCGACTTCGTCACCCTCGGCGTGCCCGCCCCGCTCATCGCAGTCCTCGCCGCACGCGACGTCATCACCGCCTTCCCGATCCAGTCGGCCACACTGCCCGACTCGCTGCTCGGCAAAGACGTGCTCGGCCGCGGCAAGACCGGTAGTGGCAAGACCATCGCCTTTGCGCTGCCGATCGTCGCCCGCCTCGCCGCGAGCGGCCGTCGCCGCGAATCCGGCCGTCCCCGAGCCCTCATTCTCGTACCCACCCGCGAGCTGGCCAACCAGGTCATGACGTCGTTGAATCCGTTGGCGGCGGCCATGGGGCTGCGCGTCGCCACCATCTACGGCGGCGTCGGCCAGGGGCCGCAAGTTTCTGCGTTGCGTCACGGCGTCGACATCGTCGTCGCCTGCCCGGGCCGTCTCGAAGACCTGATCGGCCAGCGGCACTGCCGCCTCGACGCGGTGGAGATCACCGTGCTCGACGAGGCCGACCACATGGCCGACCTTGGCTTCCTGCCCGGTGTGAAGCGGATTCTCGATGCGACCCCCGTCAGTGGTCAGCGGCTGTTGTTCTCTGCCACGCTCGACAAGGCGATCGATGGTCTCGTCCGTACCTATCTGGTCAACCCGGTCGTGCACTCGGTCGATCCCGAGGTGTCGTCGATCAACACCATGACCCACCATGTGCTCGCCGTGACCTCGGCCGACAAGGCCGCTGTCGTCAGCGCCCTCGCTTCCGGTGTCGACCGTTCCCTGTTGTTCATGCGCACCAAGCACGGCGCAAAGAAGCTTGCGAAGCAGTTATGCGCCGCCGGCATCCCCGCCGTCGAGTTGCACGGCAACCTGTCGCAGAGCGCCCGCGAACGCAACCTCGCCGACTTCAAGAGCGGCCAGATTCGCGTCCTTGTTGCCACCGACATCGCCGCTCGCGGCATCCACGTCGACGATATCGCCCTCGTGATCCACGTCGATCCCCCGGCCGAGCACAAGGCGTTCCTGCACCGCTCGGGCCGTACCGCTCGCGCCGGCGCCGAAGGCATCGTCGCCACGGTGATGACTCCCGATCAGGCCGGCGACGTTCGATCACTCGCCCGTGCCGCCGGCATCTCGCCGACGGTGACCAAGGTCGACGCATCACACCCACTCCTCGCCGAACTCACGGGCCCGATCGCGCCGAAGGTTGCACCTCGGCCACCGCGCCCCGAGGATGCCGTTGTACGCCAGCGCCCGGGACAGCCCGGACGGCGGCGTGGCCAAGCTGCTGGAGCCAAACTGCGCAGCAGTGCCCCACGCAGCAGCAGTGCCCCACGCAGCGGCGGTCGACCCGGTGCATCGGCGAATCATTCGCGCACCGGCGCACCTGGTCCCCGCGGTTCCGGCGGACGCAATTCCGGTGGACGCCGCTCGGCCCCCACGGGTCGCTGATCACGTTTGCCCGCGGCACTAGCCTCCTTGGAGTGATCGAGCGCGTCGTAGAAGTGGCCACATGCTTCGACGCGACCGACGATGACGACCGTGGATTCTGGTGGTCGCAGTCCTCGTCAAATCGCCTCGCCCACGCGCTGTGGCTACGGAGGCTCGACTATGGAACCGATCGCTGGCTGCGAGGTGGACTATTGTCCTAACCCTCGTCGCCGAAGGAGATGCCGACATCGCGTGCGGTCATGACGGTGTCGCAGTCGAGAGGGACGGTTCGCATCGAACCGATGGCCTCCACAAGTGGTACGTAGTCCACCCGCGGCTCGTTGAGGGCGACCATCACGCCGTCGAATCCCTCCTCCAGGGCGCGCACCGCAGCGGCGCCGAACCGTGTGCCGAGCAGACGGTCTTGCGCGGTCGGAGTGCCGCCGCGCAACAGGTGTCCCAAGACGACCGTCCGCGCCTCTTTACCCGTCAGCGCAGTGAGTTGCCGGGCCACCAGGTCGCCGATACCTCCTAGCCGTTCGGCCTGGTCGACTGCATGGCCAACCACGGAGCGATGGCCGTCTTTCGGCATCGCTCCTTCGGCGACCACCACGATGGCGAAGTTGGCGCCGCGTGCTTCGCGTCGTTTGATCATGGCCGCCACCGGCTCGAGACGATACGGAATCTCTGGGATCAAGATTGCATGAGCGCCAGCGGCCACCCCGGAGTTGAGCGCGATCCAACCTGCGTAGCGGCCCATCACCTCCACGACGAACACTCGGCTGTGGGACGTCGCTGTGGTGAACACGCGGTCGATCGACTCGGTGGCAACGTGCACGGCGGTGTCGAAGCCGAAGCTGACCGTGGTCTTGTCGAGGTCGTTGTCGATGGTCTTGGGCACGCCGATCACCCGCAGCCCAGCCTCGTGCAGGCGCTGGCCGATCGACAGCGAACCATCGCCACCAATGGTGATCAAGGCGTCGATGCCCGCGTTCCGAAACAGTGACACCAGGTGATCGGTACGGTCCTCGTAGACGAACGTGCCATCGGGTTGCTCCACAGGGAAGTGGCATGGGTTGCCCCTGTTGGTGCTGCCCAGCACCGTGCCGCCGAGGTAACCGATGCCGCGCACCATGTGCCGCTCGAGCAGGAACGCTCCGCTGCCTTCGATGTACTGGTCGGGAAACATGAGGCCGTTGAAGCCGTCGCGGATACCGATGACCTCCCAGCCTCGGCGAGTCGCGCACAGAGTCGCGGAGCGGATGACGGCGTTCAGGCCGGGGGCGTCGCCGCCACCGGTGCTTATGGCGACTCGCATGGTTTTCTGTCTAGACTGTCGCAGAACCGACCGTGACCGCAACGTCGAGGTTGCGGCCCGGTCGGTATCGTGCGGGAAGGTCTCGGTCAGACGCCGATTGCTGCGAACGAGGAGCCGATGTAGCGACCCTCGAGTGGCCTAGTAGGTCGCGGAGGGGGCCTCGTCGCCCGTGGTCTCACCGTGAGCGGAGTTTCCTGGTGCCTCGGGCCCGGCGCTGGAATCGGTCGGAGGCGATGCGCCCCCAGTTGAACCCATCGGCGCGCATCTGCAGCACGCCGCGAAATCCGACCGGCCTTCCGCTGGGCGCCACGAACTCCCCGCCCATGAGGGCCGCCCTCAGCTGCTCGCCCGCGGGCCGCACGATGCCGACGCTCGCCAACGCGTCGCGCGCAAGGATGAGCCCGAGCCGCACGTCGTCCCAATTCATCGGCCCCGTGGGAGGCTCGATCGTGGTCACCGACGGCAGCGCGTGCTCCAGTGCCAGCGCGGGCCAGACGAGCTGCACCGGCTGGCCGTGGTAGAGCGCCTCAACGAGGGCAACGGAATTGTCCTCGGAGCCGGCTAGGTTCACGAAACCTGCGGCGACTTTCGC
>JANOJI010000084.1:0-8334 GCA_031408175.1 Ilumatobacteraceae bacterium | reverse complement strand
GATCGCCTCGGCGATCTCAACAACGGTTGGAACGTCGCCCTGACGACCTTGATGAACGAGCGCGCTGCGATCGGTGCTGGAGGGGCATCCGGAGGCGGCGGAGGCGGCGGAGGGGGCGCCAACATGTATGCGCGGGTGATCGAGATGGTTCGGCACCTCGGCATCAGCGGCGACCCGTTGGTGCGGGACCGCCTGGCCGACCTGATCATCCATGCGCGAGTGTCGAACTACAACAACCAACGGGCGATGGACAAGATCAAGGCCGGGCAGCTACCGGGCCCGGAGTTGAGCATCGCCAAGTTGACCGGAACGATGAACATGCGGCGGCTCGGCGACTTCGTATCGCATGTGCTCGGCCCCAAGTTGATCGCCGATACCGGCGAGTGGGGCACCTACGCGTGGAACTTGCTGGTGCTCGGCACACCCGGCGGCCGCATCGCCGGTGGTAGCGACGAGATCATGCGCAACATCGTCGGCGAGCGAGTGCTCGGCCTGCCGAAGGAGCCTGGCATCGACTCCACGTCACCGTTCCGCGAGCTGAGGGTGGCGGCACAGCCCTCAGACCCTCAGCCCCTCAGCCCCTAGCCGGTCAGCCCCTCGCTGATCAGGGGCCGAGGTGGGAGTTGCGGCCCGACCTCGCGGCTGCGCTTGATCTCGTAGATGCCGGGAATGGAGCCGAGCACCATGTACGCATCCCACAGTCGCAGCGCGTCGTCGCCGGTCGGGGCGGGTGAGAGCACCGGACCGAAGTAGGTGGTGGCCGCACCATCGACGACGATGATCGGAATGCCGACTTCCTTGCCGACGATCTCGTAAGCCTGCTGCGTCGACTCTTCGATGACCGAGTCCCAGCTGGCGTCGGACCCGGCATCGATGATGTCGGCGGGCAGACCGGTGCCGGCGATGGCCTCGGGCAGTCGCTCGAGACGCTCGTCGTCCTCGTAATGGATCAACACGCCGAGGGCGGTGTACAACTTGCCGACGGCCGCGTTTCCGTGATGCCGCTTCGTCGCAGCAACGATCCGCATCGCCGGATGCTGGTCGTCGAGCCGCTCGCGGATCCAGTCGTATCCGGGGTTGGACTGGTTGTGGTACCGAAGGCTGAACTGCTGCCACGTGATCTGCAGGTCGCGCGCCATGGCAACCTCGACGACCCAGCGCGACGTGATCCACGTCCACGGACAAGCCGGATCGAAGTAGAACTGAACTGCGCTGGAGGTAGTGGGAGAGGTAGCGGGAGAGGCGGTAGTTGCGGGCGTAACAGTCATTGCTGCGACGGTACCCACTGGTGGCCCCCGACTAATCGGCGTTGACGCCGGTCACACCTGTTCACACCTGTTCACACTGGCAGCTCAGGCCGGCACCGCGGTGTGTAGGCCATGCTCGTTGGCCCAACGACCCACGTCGCGTCGTTCGAGGGCGGCGGCCAGGAGATCCGGGAAGGCGTCGGGTGTGCAGGCCAACGACGGCACGCCGAGCTCGGCAAACACAGCGGCCTGCGCATGGTCGTAGGCGGGTGCGCCCTCGTCGCTGAGTGCCAGCAACACCACGACGGTCACGCCTGACCGCGTCAGCGCAGCCACCCGGTCGTGCAGCAACTCTGTGTTGCCTCCCTCGAACAGGTCGCTGACCAGCACCAGCACAGTGTCTGCCGGGCGGGTGACCAGCTGCTGGCAGTAGCCCATGGCCTGGGCGATGTCGGTTCCGCCACCCAACTGCACACCGAACAGCACATCGACCGGGTCGTGCAGCAGTGGCGTGAGGTCGGCGACAGCGCTGTCGAACGCGATCACGCTGGTCCGCAAGGCCGGCATCGAGGCCAGCACCGCGCCGAACACTGCTGCGTACACAACGCTGTCGGCCATGCTTCCCGACTGATCGATGGCCACGATCACGTCGCGCGAAAGGCTGCGCTGGCGGCGGCCGTAAACGATCAGCCGCTCGGGCACGACCGTTCGTTGCTCGGGTAGATAGTGCCGCAGGTTGGCGTGGATGGTGTGGCCCCAGTCGATGTCGCTGAGGCGAGGGCGGCGGCTTCGCTGGCTGCGTGCGAGCGCACCGTGGATGGCCTGCTTGGTACGCGAGGCCAGGCGTCGCTCGATTTGCTCGACGACCTGGCCGACGACCTGCCGGGCGGTTGCCCTGGTGGTGTCGGGCAGCAGCTTGTTGAGCTCGACCAGCAGCGTGACGAGGTGCAGGTCGGGTTCGACGGCGCGCAGCATCTCCGGCTCCAGCAACAACTGCCGCAGGTTCAACCGATCGATCGCGTCGCGTTGCAGGACCTGGACCACCGAGCTCGGGAAGTAGGTGCGTATGTCGCCGAGCCAACGCGCCACCGACGGCGCCGACGACCCGAGTCCGCCTGCCCGGCCACCGCCGCCTCGCTTGCCCGGCTTGGTGTCGTAGACCGCTGCGAGCGCGGCATCGATGCGCGTGTCGTTGCCGTCGAGCGGCACGCTCGTGGCTCCCGTCCCTTGGCTACGGTCCGCGCTGTCGGGGTTGTTGGGGTCGTCAGTGCCGCCGAGCACCATCCGCCAGCGCCGCATGCGCTCCGGATCGCTGACCCGCAACACCGCCGTTTCGCTCCGTGGGCTGCTCATACCCGCATCCCAGTCATCCCAGTCATCCCAGTCGTCCCAGTCGTCCCAGTCGTCATCCCGGTACCCCCAGCAGCAGCCGGACCGTGGCCATCGCCGCAGCGGCACGTTCGCCGTCGACATCGCTGCCGAAGCCCGACCATGTCGGTGCGGCCTGATCGGCGATCAGCAAACCGAGCTGGCGGCGCTCCCCCGGTTCGAACGCACCGAACGTGCGCCGCAACAACGGCGCGGTGACGACGAACGCGTCGGGCGCCAGCGAAGAGACCCAGCCATCGATCACGCCGAGCAGTTCGGCGTCGTGCACCAGCACCGTGCCGCTACCGGCGAGGAACCCTTCGACGAACGCGGCCCCAACTGCGGGCGCGGTGCCGACCGACAGCGCCCGCGACAGTCGCGCACCGACCAGTGCCCTGTTCCAGGTGCCGCCATCGTGCAGCAAACGCGTCGCCCGGCCCTGAACCAACCCGTGCACGTCACCGCGTTCGGCGATCACCGTCAGTACCGCCGGCCACTCGGCGCGGCGGGCCGGATGATCGACCAGCGCTAGCGCGGCCTGAACCCCGGCGAGCCGCTCGACCATTGCTGCTGCGGCATCGTCGTCGAGCGAGCGACACGCCATCAGCACACCCGCCACCACGCGTACCACGAGACCGTCGAACACGACTCGCAACGCGCGGGCATCGGTGCCGCGCACATCGCCGTAGCGCAGGGCGCGGGCCAACGGACCGAGTGTGTCGATGACCTGAACCACATCGGGATCGTGCGCAGCCTGCGCCTCGACGCGGGCGACGACGGGCTGCACGACATCGGGCAGGTCGGCCAGCAACGCCATGTCGAGCACCGCCACGAGATCGGCCAGTGCCTCGACGGCGGCTGCACGCTCCAGCAGCCGATGCGTTGCCGCGGCCGGCAGCGTGGTGCCATGAGCCGACAGTTCGATCACCCGGATGGTCAACTCGGGCTCCCACTGCAGCCGCCACGTCTCACGGAACGTGCCACTGCTACCTCGACCCTCTTCCACGAATCCCCATGCCACGCCGAGCGCGCGAAGCCGATGTAGCAGCACCGATCGCGCCCGGCCGTTGGGCGCGCGCACGTCGAGCTCGACGGTTTGCGCCGTGGCTGCCGGTTTCAATCGGACCCGTCGTTGGTGCGCAGCGATGTCGCGCGCGAGGGGAACCTGCGGCGCATCGTCGGGCACCTCGCCGATTGCGTCACCGACGATCAGCTCACGCTCGATCAGCGTCATGCCGCTGGCGCCCGCCATCACCGTGTCGGCGGCGTCGAGCACCTCGGCCAGGCCCGGCCTCGGACGGTTGCGCAATGCCGCCAACGTCGTCGCAGCCCGTGTTGCGGCGATGAGGTCGTCGGGTGACGCAGACATGCCGCGATCGCGCAGCAGCCGTGCCGCACCGACGAACCATCGGCTGATCCCCGGCTCGCCGGGATGCTTGAACACGTGCGCATACCAGCCCGGGCTGCGCACACCCGCGCCGTAGCCGCTCGATGCGGCGAGCCGGCGATGGGTCCACGGCACCCAGCACAGCCCGACCTTGACCTTCGGTATGCCGCGCAGCGTGTGGGCGTCGGCGGTTGCAGGCGGGAGCGGCTCGGCCAGCGCGGGCACGTGCCACGCCCCACACACGACAGCGATCCGTTCGTGACCCTCTGCGATCGCCTTGCGAAGTGTCTGGCGCATGTGCGCTTCGCGTTGCGACTCTCGCACGGTCGACGCCTCACGCCCGCCGCGCACCGCCGTCATCGCCATGGCGACCGCGTCGAAGGCCGGCGTGCCGTCGCCGCGGTGCTCGATCACGTCGTCCCACCAACGCTCGTGGTCGGGATCGCCCGCTGCCTCGGCCAGCGCGGCCAACGGATCGCCGATCGTCATCGTCAGATCCAGTTCGTCATCGTCATCGGGCCCGGCAAGCGACTGTTGCATCGGTAGGTCCATCGCCCGTACGACGACGTCGTGTCGCTGGGCCCAGGTGAACGCTTGCCATTCCGGGCTGAACTCGGCGAACGGCAAGAAGGCGGCCCGCTGCGGATGGTCGACCACATAGCCGAGCAGTGCGACAGGTGCAACGAGGTGCTCGTTGCCCACCCACGCCAGCGCGGCCTCGCAGTCGGCCGGCAATTCCACCAGCACCGCAGTGGGTTGTAGTGCGTCGAGGGCGCGCACCACCGACCGCGCCGACCCGGGCCCGTGGTGGCGGATCCCCAGGAGCTGCACCGTCGGCGTCATGGGCCGCTACAGCTCTCGGCACGCGTCATAGAAGTCGTTCCAACCGGCTCGGTCGCGAACCACCGCTTCGAGGTATTCGCGCCAGGCCACCGAGTCGTGTACCGGGTCCTTCACCACGGCACCGACGATGCCGGCGGCAACATCGGCGGCGTTCAGTTGGCCGTCGCCGAAGTGCGCCGCGAGCGCCAAGCCGTTGGTGACCACCGAGATCGCCTCGGCGGTCGACAGCGACCCGCTGGGCACCTTCAGGCTGACCCGGCCATCTTCTGTCGCCCCGCTGCGCAGCTCGCGGAACACGGTCACCACCCGACGGATCTCTTCGTCGGCGGCCGGAACCTTCGGCAATCGCAAGGCGACACCCATCTCGGCCACACGTCGCTGAACGATCGCCACCTCTTCGTCGGGGTCGACCGGCAACGGCAGCACGACCGTGTTGAAGCGGCGACGCAACGCGGCCGACAGATCGTTGATGCCGCGGTCGCGGTCGTTGGCCGTGGCGATGAGGTTGAAGCCGGGCACGGCCTGGATCTCGCTGGCCAACTCGGGCACGGGCAGGGTCTTCTCGCTGAGCACGGTCACCAGCGCGTCCTGCACATCACTGGGCATGCGCGTGAGCTCCTCGACGCGCACGATCGAGCCGGCCCGCATCGCCCGATAGACCGGGCTGGGTACCAGCGCAGCCTCGCTGGGCCCTTCGGCGATCAGGCGGGCATAGTTCCACCCGTACCGCAGGCTTTCTTCGGCAGTGCCGGCGGTGCCCTGGACCAACAGTGTCGAGTCGCCACTGATCGCCGCGGCCAGGTGCTCGCTGACCCAGGTCTTGGCAGTGCCCGGCACACCTAGCAACAGCAGCGCTCGGTCAGTGGCCAGGGTGGCAACGGCGATCTCGATCAGTCGCCGCTGGCCCACGTACTTCGGGCTGATCACCGTGCCGTCGGGCAACCGCTCACCTGGCGGGCTCCCCAGGAGATACGTGACCACAGCCCACGGTGACAGCCGCCAGTTGGGTGGACGCTCGCGGTCGTCGGCCGCGGCAAGCGCGGCCAGCTCGTGAGCGAACTCGTGCTCGGCGTGGGGTCGTAGGACGGCAGAACTCATGCTGGCTCCAGTTCAGTGAGCATCTGATGGCGGAGACGGGCGAGGTCGGCGAGGGCGAACGCCAGGCCGATAGCGGGTAGCGACGGGTCGACGCGACCAATCGCCTCGCCCAACGCCGGCAGCGACGCGGGTTGAATGCGCGCCACCACATTGACGAGCACAGCGCGATGGCTGACGCCCAACACTCCCGACGACAGCCCGCCGGCGATGGTGCGCGCTGCCTGCCTCGGCGATGCCCACAGCACCGGCAACAGGTCGGGCATGATCGCCAACTCGGGAAGCTCGCCGATCGCCTCCATCGCCGCCGGCTTCTTCGCCGTGCACGCCAACCGGGGAGACCATTCGATCATCCACTGCCCGAGCGCCCCGGCGGCGGCCAAGACTCGAGCATGGCGGGTCGCGTCGGTTCGGTGGCGAGCCAGCAGCGGCACGACCAACTCGGGAGCAAGGCGGTGACCACTGTGGATCACGGCCAGCATCCACTCGTCTTCCAGTACCGGCCAATCGGCGACGACCCGCCGCCACGTGACGCTAGCGACCGGTGGCGTGAGCGGCCGCGGGTCATCGTCGGGAGGGGCGAGGAGTTGCACGCTGTGGCCAGGCAGCACGCCGGCTCGCAGAGCCACGGCACACCCGGCCACCTGCTGAAGCAGCCGTTGCGATGATGTGGGCTGCGGGTCGTCGGCAGCAAGGTCAGCGAGACCACCAATCGGCGGGGCAGGCGGGTCGCGACGATCGGTACCGAGCAACGCGACGGTGACCATCTCTCGCCAGTAGTCGCTGAGACTGACCGCGACGGTGGCCGTCATGATGCAACGCCAACGAACGAAGGGTCGGCAACGGGCCCGATGTCGACAGCGCGGTCTGCAAGATGCACGGTCAGCGGCACCAACCCCGCAGGGGTCCATTCCGCTGTCACCGTTGCTGGGCGCCCCGCGCTGCATGCCAGCAATGTGCCCACGGCGGTGCCCCCGACGAGCGGCAGCGATCCGGTGGAATCGGTGAGCAGCCATCTCCCGGCGGCACGCGTCGGCGCGGCGGCGACGCACAGCGGATACCGCTCGAGCCACGGCTCGGCGGCCAGAGCCCTGCCGATCTGGGCGCACGCTTCGGCGATCGACGACCCGGTGATCGATCCGGCGAGGGCCGGTGCCGGCTGCGGCTCGCTGTGGCGCGGACCCACCAGCACTCGCAGCGCAACCGCGCCGGGATAGCGGAACAGATCGGCGTGCACCTGCGTGCCGACCTCGAAACTGGTATCGAGGCTCTGCCGGTAGGCCGCAAACGACAACACCATCGCCCACGCGCCAGTACTGGCGCCGCGCAACCACACACGGCGCACCTCGATGCGGTCCTCCCGCGTGTCGCTGCGACCCATCACCACCCAGTGATCGGTCTGCGGAACACCCGCCAGCACGTCGGCCTGGCGCACCTGCCAACCGATGGTCGTCGCAACGGAATCGGCCAGGGACGGCGGCAACGCACCGAGGTGCCGGCCGGACGTCGCCAGCAGGTGCAGCACGCCGAGCTCGGCAAGCACCTGCGAATGCCAATCAGGATGGGCACCCACCAACCCGGCAAGGCGGCGCACCCGGTTCGCCAGCCCGCCGACCTGGGCGTCGATCAACCGGGCTGCCAGCCCGTCCCACGTCTTGTAGCTGGCCAGAGACGGATCGGCAAGCCCGGTGCGTAGCCGATCGTCGAGCCAGCGATCGAGTTCGGCCAGCCCCGCCGCCATGCGCGCGACGCGGTCGTCGCGGGTCTTGCTGGGCTCCATCGGCGGGAGCGTCGCTGTGGTGTCAGCAGCCGCAGCGACCGACTCCACGGTGGCTTCGACGGGCGGATCAGCCGTCTGTTCGGGCGCGCCCGGCGACTCGGCGGTGGCCAGTCGTTTGGCGAGCCACGACGCTGTGAACGGCGGAGGATTGCTGCCGGCGACTTGGCCGCGGGCCCACAGCAACAGCAATGCCAGCGAGTGCTTGCACGGAAAGATTCGACTCGGACAACTGCACCGGAAGGCAACCTCGACGTGGTCGACCGCACATTCGTACGGCTCGGCACTGCTCCCCACACATCGCCCCCAGACTGCCCGCGAGTCGCACCCGGTGGTGGTCCAACGGGCAGGAACAGCCAGCGGTTGCGCAGCTGCAACCGACGATGGCCTGGGCGCCAACGCCAACACCTGCTCGACGTGCCAACGACCCGAAGTCATGTCTGCCACCGTAGTAAAGGGGTGCAACACAGTGGGCCGTGACAGTTCGTGCCAACGGGAGTCCTTCGACCCTGAAACGCGTTCTGAGCCAGGGTGCAACACTGGCACGATGACGCAGGGGCACCAGCTGTTCGACCGTGACCGGAGTTGCCTGGTCGTGATCGACGTGCAGCAGTACT
>JANOJI010000079.1:0-3560 GCA_031408175.1 Ilumatobacteraceae bacterium | reverse complement strand
GCGTCGGGGTTGTTCAACGCCAACTCGATCGATATCTCCGACGACGGCGCCTTCCTGGCCATAGGCGGTCAAACAACGATCGATGACAGAACACGAAACGTTGTCGAGGGCTGGACGCCGCCGTGCGCTCTCGCCGGAGAGTTCCTCGACTGCACCACCGAACTGATCTCGGTTGGCAACACCGGCCAGAACGTGTCGGAGATCAACTACAACCCCTCGCTGTCGTCCAACGGCCGCTATGTGGCGTTTACATCCAACATCCCCGATGTCATCGGCGCAGCCGGGTTGACGACCCGGCAGGTCTACATCCGTGATCGAGTGGCCGGAGTGACCAGGCTGGTCAGCACGTCGCCGGGCCAGCCGATGTCGGGTGATGTCGACGAACCCGAGATAAGCCCAGACGGGTCGCAGATCGCACTGGTGCAGGCGGCCGCTCCACCGCCCGGAGCAAAACCTGTCCGGGAGGTGTTCGTCGCTCGGTCCGCGTCCGGGTTCTTCGATTCAGCGGCCTTCGATCTCGTGTCCTACGGAGTCAGCGACGTGCCGACCACCACGGATTCGTTCGCCCCGTCGATGTCGTCGAACGGCCGGTACGTGGCTTTCACGTCGGGTGCCAACAACGAACTCTCCGGCGTTCGAACGCCCACCGGCCTCAATGTGTGGATGCGCCAGCGGCCGATCGCTCTCGACATCACACCGACACTCGATTTCGGCACCATCACCCCTGGCACCCAGTCCGCACCGCAAAATGCGGTAGTCACCAACACGTCGGGCGTCGACATCAACATCGGTGCCGTCACGCCTCCTGCGGCACCGTTCTCGATCATCGGTAATGGGTGCGGCGGCGTTCTGGGTCCAGGCTCGACGTGCGCCGTGACGATTGTGTTCACTCCCGCCGCCCCAGGTGGGGCCAGCTCGTCAGTGACCGTGTCGGGCGACGGGTTGTCGGTGTCGGCGTCGCTGGTTGGCAACGGGTTGGCGCCGCCGGCCCCGACGCCGGGGTCGCTGACCATGACACCTGGTTCCGCCAACTACGGCAGCGGTGCGGTGGGCACTTCGGTTGCACCGAAGAAGTTCACCGTAACGAATCCGGGTCAGACCGCGGTGCCGTTGGCAGGCTCGGGGCTCAGTGGCACCGGAGCCGATCAGTTCGCAATCACGGGCAACACCTGTGGCGCCTCACTCGCCGCCGGTGCGTCGTGCAGCATCGATGTCGGGGCCACCATTACTCGCGAGGGGGCGATGTCGGCGACGCTGGGAATCGTTGGTACCGGTGGTCAATCGGCGCAGTCCACATTGCGCATCAGTGGCACTGTCCAATTGTTCACACCGACGTTGAAGATGAATCCTGGCGTGGTCAGCGCCGGAGAGGTCACCGTGGCCATCGGCGAGGGCTTCCCGCCGGACATCGATGTCGAGCTGGCGTTCTTCGGCGGAGCACCCTTCGCCACGGTGCGCACCGACGCCGCGGGCGCCTTCCGATACGGCTTCCTCGTGCTGCGCAACGGTGTGCTCATCGGAGGTAAGCAAGTGATTGCGGTTGATCAGCCGCAGTTCGCGGGAGTGTTTGCTCCGTTGCTGATCGACCTTGCCACGTATCGTCCCGCTGGGTTCAGCAATCCGGCGTTCACCAGTGGCGTGCGATCGATGTTCAGCCGCGGCGGCTAGCGCTGCCTAGCGCTGCAGCAGGTCATAGCTGAAGTTCCAGTCGGCCTCGTATCCGTTTTCAACGGTTTCGAGGGTCGACCAGTAGTCGCCCCTCGCCGGATCGTAGACATGCACCTGCGAGTTGCCGGCATCGTCGGTGTAGATGCCGCCGACGACAATGAAGTGGTCGGGGATTCCGACCATCACCGGCCCACGACCGAGGATCTGCCACCAGCCGTCGGCGTTGCGACAGGCTTCGGGGAGGACGTTCATGTTGAGCCGGCTGGCCAGCTCGCGGCACTCAGGTTCGTCGGCGCCGTCTTCACCGAACTCGAACTGCTGGAGGATGTCGGCCTCGGTGGTGTTCATCATCATCGCCGCCGATGCAGCCCAACACGACATGGGCTGGGACTGGGCCACGTAGGTGACTGGGTGATCGAGATCGGCCATGCGAAGCCTCCTGATATTGGCGGAATGCCACAAGTGTCCACATTCGGCCCACCACTCGAAAAGAGCCGTCGGGGCAGCCGTATGGGACGCTCGGGCAGAACGGTCGACCCGACCGGACACCCGCTGCATCCACGACCTGCCGTCTGCGTGCGTCCTACGACCATCGACTGATTGATCGCTGCGACTTCCAAGCGTACTTTTCGGACTTGCACGCATGCGGCGTAGCACTATCTGCAAGGGGACAGAACATGCGCAAACAATTCGTCACTGGCGCGATTGCGATCCTGGCACTTGGATCGATCGCCATTCCCGCAGTTGTGGACGCTCGCGGGGTGCACGTTCGTACGGTGCGGTTGCAGGACAGATGCGATCCGGCGTCCTTCAATGCCGCGATCGGAGAAGGCACCTGCATCCGAACCGGCAATCAGCGCACGGTCACGTTTGACGAGTTCCTCGCCAAACTGAACCCCGTGGACTTTGGGCATCCAAAATGGAACAACCATCCCGATGAGCTCAGGCTCAGGACCGGCGACCAGATCAAGGCTGTCGTACGCGGCGGCGAGTTCCACACGTTCACTGAGGTGCCCGAGTTCGGGCCGGGTTGCGTTCCACTGATCAACGATGCGCTCGGTCTGACTGTCGATCCGCCGACGCCAGAGGAGTGCGATGAGTTCTTCGCCACCACCGGCGTGGCACCGAATGGTCTCAGCACCCTCATCGTTGCGGACCTCGCGCCTGGAACGCATAAGTTCATGTGCGAGATCCATCCCTGGATGAAGACAGTGGTCACCGTCGAGGGTGACGACGGCGACTGACATATGGGCGCTCCGACAGGTTTGGCTAGGGCCGTGGGAACGACTGCTGGCGTCGCGCTGGATGCAACGCCAGCAGTCTGTTGATGCGAGCGGTGTCGGTAAGGCGCGCGTCGTCGACCCGCTGGCAGCTCGGGCACCACACCGAGGTCCGGCCCCACGGGCTGTCTCGCTCCTCCCAACCGTCGAGGGTGGTCGCGCACAGCGGGCAAGGCCGCCCGCGGCGGGCATAGATCCAGTGGTCCGCCGTGTTCAAACGGCGGCCGGTGGTGTTTTGTGGTCCGCGGAGAGCATTGGTCCGGATGATGGCTGCGCCGAGGCCGACGAGATGCTGCAACCCCTCGATCGCTCCGACCGATTGGTTGGGCGAGACGCCGCCAATGAATGGCACCTCGATCGCGTAGATGTTGCCGAACCCGGCAACGTTGCGTTGGCCGAGCAGCGCAGCCGCCAGCGCGGAATCAGGCTCGCGTCCCAATGGCGCGGGGACGTGGAACTCTCGTGAAGCCATCGACATGATGACGGGAGGCTGTGGTCAGCAACTCAAATGCACCGATTGCCACAATCCTCATCGCCCGACTTTTGCCGGCGGGCTACAGGATGTGGAACAGACGGTCGCGACTTGTCTGGATTGCCACCAGCAATTCCAGG
>JANOJI010000014.1:0-19430 GCA_031408175.1 Ilumatobacteraceae bacterium | reverse complement strand
CGTGTTCAGCGTGGTGGTCTCCTAAACTCCAAGAAACTCGGGAACTACCGAACCTCGACGAGCGACCTAACAGATAGACGAGCGCACGACACCCTCTCTTCTCCTCTCGCTCGTTTGCCGGTGGGTCGTCCGTCCGACGACCCACTGGCCAGAATCCGTCGAGATTTCTCAACTCCGCTCCCGACGCGTCGACAATCACACTTCCCAAGCTCCACGGACCGTGAGGTCTACGACGCTTCGGCGGCTCGGACTTCCTCGGCCAACACGGCGCGGGCACGCGCCACACGCGATCGAATGGTGCCGACTGGGCAATCGAGCACCAACGCAGCGTCGTCGTACGACAGGCCGGCCACCTGCGTCAGCACGAACGCCTCGCGCCGATCGGGATCGATCGCTTGGAGAAGCTCCCACGTCGGGTTACCCGGGGCGGCGACCCAACCGTCGTCGGCCACCTGCGCCAGGGCTCCGGCGAGTCGACGCTCGCGCACCCGGCCGCGCACATGATCGGCACAGACTCGCCGAGCAATCGACAGCAGCCAGGCCATGATCGGCGCCTCGCCGCGGTAGTTCGGCAAGGATCGAAAGGCCCGCAGGTACGTGTCCTGAACGAGATCGTCTTCCTCACCCGGCGAGCCGAGCACGTTGCACAATCGCCAGATCGCGGGCTGGGTGCGCCGTACCAGTTCGCGGACAGCCACGTTGTCGCCCTCGCGCGCCGCGTCGACGAGCGTTCGCAGTTGGTCGATCGCCCTCGCCGCGACGATCCTGTTGGCGACTCACTCCCGGAGCCGCGCCAGCCGGCACGTCATACGGCACGTTGTTGATCTGGAAGTTGATTGCCGTCGCCGCAGTGCTCGCTGTCGCCGCGGTTGCCCGCGCCTCCGTGCCTGGCCGCCTGTCGTTGTCCCCGCCTCCGTCGGGGCCGCTGGGATCGATTTCGATCGAGGTCGCTTGCGTCGAGCGGTAGGCATTGAATCTGCGCTAGCCGTCGCGGTCGTCGTGGTGACGTCCCTGCTGATGGCCGCCAATCCGTCGCAGGCCACGGCGTCGGCCCCGTTCTCAGCCACGCTCACCACGCAGGGCTACCTGGCGACGATCACCGTCGCACCCGGCCGCGTCGGCGCCAACGAGGTGCACATCTACCTGTCGAGCCCGAACAGCAGTTTGGATCAACCCGACGACGTCACCGTGACGATCGAGGATCCCTCGCGCGACATCGACCCGATCGCGATCGAGGTGGTCAAGGCCGGTGCCGGCCACGTCATCAGCAACAGCGCATCGTTTCCCTATGCGGCCACGTGGCGGATGGTCGTCAGCGTCCGCTACGGCTTCGACCCGATCGTGTTCACCGCCGACGTCACAGTCGTCTGACCATCTGGCGGCACGCGGGCGCGAAACCGGAACCGGCGATACCAGGATCGCGCCCAACCAGGTGACGCGGGCGCGAAACCGGAACCCGCGTGACCAGAATCGCGCCCAGACTGGCATCTCGCGGCGAAGGGGCGCACGACTAGCGTGCCCGCGGTGACCAACTGGGAGGCCCTTCGAGCCATCGCCTCCCCTGCCGAACGAGGCCGGTTGTGGACGATCTCACTGGGCTCGTTCTTCGCCGGGATCGCCGATGCGGCCAGCTTGCTGGCGATATCGACAGCTGCAGTTGCCATCACCAGCGGTCGGGACCAGATCGATGTGATCGGTGTCGAAGTCACAGTCCGCAACGGTTTGATCATCGCTGCCGCAGCGGCGGCGGCCCGACTCCTGCTCGGACTCGCAGCGGCACACACGTCTGCCGGCGTCGCCGCATCGATCGTGCATCGTCACCGAACCAAGGTGTTGCGCAGCTTCATCGACGCCCCGTGGGGTATCAGTTCGGCCCAATCGCCCGGCGCAATCCAGCAGGTGGCGATGGCCAACACCCAAGTCGCTGGGGCGTATGCCCTGACGGCTACCTCACTGCTGTCCGCAGCCATCAACATCGCCGTACTGTCGGTGGCGGCAATAGCCGCGAGCCCTGTCGGAGCCGCCGCCGTCGGTGGAATGGCCCTCGTCGTCGGCTTCATCATGCGACCCTGGACCCGACGGTCGCGTCATGTCGGTGAGGACGAAGCCCGGCAAGGGCAGGACGTTGCTGCCCGATTCGCCGACATCGTCGCCACAGCACGTCCGATCACGCTGTTCGATGTCGGTGATCCGGTCGCGGCCAGCTTTGACGCGGCGAGCCTGCAGCAGATCCAGTTGTATCGATCCAGTCGCTTCCTGGCCGGCGCGTCACCCGTCGTGTTCCAGGCGTTGGTCGCCTGCGCCGCCGCCGGTGGACTGTGGGTGCTCAGTGGCCGCTCGGTCGACAACATCGCGGCGTTCGGCGCCGTCGCGCTGTTGTCGCTGCGCGCTGTGTCTCAAGGTCAACTGGCACAGCAGGCGGCGCAAACACTCGGAGCGCAGCACGGCTTCATCGAACAACTGCTCACAACCGAAGCAGACCTGACCTCCGTCGCCGCAGGGTTCGGCATCGAGCACACGCCGCACATCGAGTCGCTCGAACTTCGGGGAGCAACGTGGCGGCCCGACGATCGATTCGTGCTCGGCCCCGTCGACGTCAGCGTCGCCCGCCACGAGACCGTCGGCATCGTGGGACACTCCGGCGCCGGCAAGTCGACCGTCGTGGATCTGCTTTCGAGACTCCGACGACCGTCGTCCGGATCGTTGCTGGTCAATGGTCTCGACGCGATGGCGTTCTCGGCGGCGTCGTGGGCGGCGCGTATCGCCTGCGTGCCACAAGAACCCGTTCTCCTGGGCGGCACCGTTGCGGACAACATCCGCTGGTTCCGAGACCTCGACGACGAGCGATTGTTCGAGGCAGCCGGGCAGGCCAACATCGCCGACGAGATCCACGGGTGGCCACATGGCCTCGACACCCAGGTTGGCCACGGTGGCTCGCAACTTTCGGTCGGACAGCGTCAACGGATCTGTTTGGCACGAGCGCTCGCCGGGCGCCCCGACATCGTGCTGCTCGATGAAGCCACCAGCGCGCTCGACAACGCGTCTGAGGAGCGCATCCGAGCAGCGCTGGCCGCCTTACAGGGAGGCATCACGATGGTGATCGTCGCCCATCGGCCATCGACGCTGTCGCTGTGTGACCGGATCGTGCGGATCGACGACGGCAAGCTGCAAGCCGACGGGTCGGTTCAGGTTGACTAGTCGCCCGCAATGGCCAAGAGGGGTATGCGCAATCGCGTCGGGTTGGGATGGCGTGCCTCGACCTCGACCTCGCGAACCTCGGCCCAACGCGCCTCGACGCGTTGACGCTGTTCGTGGAGCGAGACCTCGGGGATCAACGGATGTTTGGCTCGCTGCAACCCTGCCTGGCGGCGGCGCATGTCGAGGTCGTCGTGCAACGCGAGATGCAACAGTCGATACAACTGCGTCGTATACGTGCCGGCGAACATCATCGCCAGGTCGCCGGAATCCTGCCAGTTCTCGCGATCCTCGAGATCGAACTTCACCATCTCATGGAATCGAGTGCCTGGCAGTGGATAGCTGACGCTGACGCCAATGTCGTCGGGCAGCAGTTCTTGCACCATTGCGATCGTCGATTCGATGTCGTCCCACGTCTCACCTGGATAGCCGAATTGGATGAACAGGCAGGCTCGAACACCGACCTCGGCCAGCGCTGTGCGGGCGCTGCGAATCTCATCGACGGTGATCTCTTTGTCCATCGCGTCGAGCACTCGTTGGCTACCGCTCTCGGCGCCCAACCACACCTCGTGGCAGCCCGACATCGCCAAGGCCCGCACGGCGACCGGTGTCATCAGGTCGCAGCGTGACTGCATGGTGAACGGGATGACTGCGTCGAGTTCGTTGACCCGCTGGGCGAACTGGGCCAGCCAGTCGCTGCGAAGTCCGAAGATGTCGTCGGCGAACCAGATGTGATCGGGGCCGATCTCGAGCTTCACGGTGGCCAGTTCCTCGGCGACATCGGCTGGAGTGCGCATGGCATAGCGCTGGCCCCAGATCGGCTTGGCGCACCAGTTGCAGCGATACGGGCAACCACGAGTGCTGACCATGTTGAGCGAGAATCGCCCATGATGGTCGACCCACGCGCGGCGGTAGGCCTCGATGTCGATCAGATCGCGTGCCGGCCGACCGAAAACGTCGGGGTGGCGCTCGATCGATCGTGACCGCGACGCACACACGGACCCATGCGACATCGTGGCGATGCCGTCGATCCCGTCGTACAAGGGATCATGCGGATGGGCCAGCCAAGCGTCGACGACCTCTGTCACCGTGTGATCCCCCTCACCGAGGATGCAGACATCGGCGCCACCAGCCAGATACACATCAGCGTGGTCGGTGACGTCGGCGCCGGCAACGCGACGCGACATCCGGCATCCTTGGCCATCGTGACCATGGCTAGCGCCGCCTCTCGCATGCGCGCCAGGCACATCTTCGACAAGAAGTTGAAGTTGTCCTCGAACAACACCACATGGCGTGGTTGATGACGACTCAATGCGTCGGCAAACTCGTACTCGCCCTCGGCGAGCATGGCGTCAAACACAGCCACGTCGTGGCCGACGTTGCGCAGCACCTCGGCCGCGTAGAGCGTCCCCAGCGGTGGATACGGTCGCATCTTCTCCCACTGCTTCGGGTCGAGGCGCAAGAAGTACGAATGGGCGAGCAGGATTGCCGACATGTCCAGGGGCAAGGTAGTCCAACTAACGGCGGAGAAACTAAGGCCATTGGGCTTACGACCTGCGGCTTTGTCGATACGCGCTGGTGAGTTGATCGGCAACTGCGACCCATGACAGGTCGCGCCGAGCATGGTCTCGGATCTGATCCCGCCTGGTCACCGGTGGGGTCGCGAGCAGCACACCAGCGCCGTCGGCATCACCGACAGCGAATCTCGTTGCCAATTCCTTGACGATCGCCGCGTGCGACGGAATGTCGGTCACCACGGGGTAGCAGCCGAATCCCAATGCCTCGATCAACGAGTAGTTCGAGCCCTCGCGATGACTGGTCGACAGGTACACATCGGCGCGGCTGTACCAGCCGCTGATGTCCCCGTGCGAAACCCGCTGATGCACGTGTACGAACTCGGTCAAGCCCGATGAACCGATGGCGCTGCGCACCTCGGGCTCCATCGAGCGATCGGTGGCGAGGATGTGGAGCTCTGCCGCGCTGCCGAATCCGCGGGCTGCGGCGATGGCTCGGACTGCGCAGAGTGGGTCTTTCGACGGGATCAACCGACCGACCCACAGCACACACGGCGACCCGCCGAGCTTCGGCGCCACCGCGGTTGCGCCACCGTCGAGGTCGCTTGCCGATTCCAATACCTCATACGCCGGTGTGCTTCGGCCGATCACGCCAGCGCGGCGAAACGGCTCGGCCTGCCCCGAAGCGCCGGTGAACATGTAGCCGTCGACCATTCGCCGCGTCAATCGTTGGGCGATGCGGCTGGACAAAGCGACGACAGGCGGCTCGCCGTGATGTTGCATCAGGATCGGCACACTGCGACCAACGGCACGACGAATGGCAATCATCAATCGCGTGAAGCCCAACCCGTGGATGTGGACGACAGCACAGCCCAGGTCGACGACACGCTGGGCAAGCATCCGATCGCTTGCCTCGAAGTGGTACTCGACCCCGTTTCGCTCCACCATCGCGGCTTCGCTCGTCGTGCGACACAAGCCGATCGCGTCGATCTCGCCGGCCGCGTGCAGCGCCTCGAGCGCCTTGGTGAACGTAGGCCACACGTCGAGTGCCGCACCGTGTACGAGGTCTGTGGTCGGTGGCATCACTACCGCTACCCGTAGCCGTGTCACCGACGCACCCGAGTCGAGTGACCCATCTGCCGCAACACGGCGACGCGTTCGAGCGGCCGCCGCGTGAACGCCTGGCGCCATCCCAGGGTGGTCCGCGACGACGGGTCACGCAGGGTGGACGCAGGGTCGATGCCGTCAAGCCTGCGTCGGGCGGCATCCGGCAGACGAGCAATCTGGCGGTCGACCAGGGCATCGGCAACGGCACCCGGGAGCAGGCGCGAGATCAGCCACAACCCGGGCCCGGCAAGCCTCGGGTCGCACTCGTCGAGCAACCTCGCAACTGCCGGCCACTCGGCGCCGGCCCTGTCGCAGAACCAGACGTCGATCAGATTGACGGCGCGCACCTCGCAACGCACCACTGTAGAACCGAGATGGCCGATCACCGAAGCGGTCACGCCATCGAGATCCAGGCGAGCGCAATCGATGCCACCCAGAGGCCGCACGGTCGTGTGGGCCTCGATGGACAACCCACGCACCACATAGCCGTGGATGAACTCACCCCAGCCCGGATGGATCTCGACACGGCCGTTGTGATCGACCGACTCGCCGTCGGTGCGTCCGATCGAGCCGTCGCCCCAGGCCAGGAACGCATCTTCGTGTACCGACGCGCCGTCGAACCCGAATCCGGCGGCAACCAGTGCCGCACCGGCTTGGGCGCGCAGTGGGACAGGTACGAGCACGTCGATATCCGACATGGGTCGAGCCGCGGGATACGGCCAGATCCCGTTGATCAGCTCGGCACCCTTCACCGGCGTCGCCGGCACGTCAACGCCCGCTAGTGCTGTCAACACACGGCCGATGATCGGGCGGAACCGCTCGACACGTGCCGCAACCTGTTCGCGCTGCTGTTGCAGGTATGGCTGCAAGTCGGTGGAGAAATCGGCGAATGCCAGTTCGGCTGCAAGCGCGGTGAGCCCAGTTGCAAAGCCTGTTCGACGGAGGTCGACCAGCGACATCGCCGGTGCCGGCACCTGGGCGCCGCGGAGCCGGTCGAGGACGAACTGCAGCAAGCTGAGTTGGAGCTGGCGCGCTCGTGGGTCAGTCGTCGTGTCGATTGGCGAAGGCTACGGCTCGCGCCTCGGCCAGACTGTGCCGATGAGGATCGTGCTCGTGGTGCCGGGTGGGGTCGACCCACCGGGCTCCGATCGCGTCATTCCCTTCATCCACTGCCTCGTCGCCGACCTCAGCTCGCGGCACGACGTCCTCGTCATCGCCGTCGGCCACGACCCCGACGCGGGAACCTGGCCGCTGTTCGACTCCACGGTGGTCAACGTGCCCGTCGGACGCCACAGCAAGGCCGACATCGTCCGGGTCGTGCGCAGCGTCAGTCGCCTTGCAGGCCAAGGAGCGCGGCCCGACGTGATCCACGGCCTTTGGGCAAACATACCCGGATTTGCTGCGTCGGTCGCCGCGCGCCGGCATCGATGCCCATCAGTCGTGTCGGTCTGTGGTGGCGAGTTCGCTTCGCTTCCCGACATCGGATACGGCGGTGGTCTGCGCCGCGGCACGCTGTTGATGGCGCGCGCAGCGACGCGGTCCGCGACTGCCGTCACGGTCGCAACGTCGTGGATGGCGAGTCATGTCGGCGATCGCGGCGGCAGCGTTGACGAGATCATTCCGCTCGGCGCTGACACGTCGATCTTCCACACCACGACGGCCGCACCGGCGGCGGACAACCGACTCGTACACGTCGGCAACATCAACCGCGTGAAGGATCAGGCGCTCTTGCTGCACGCCTTCAGACTGGTACTCGACGTTTGCGCGGATGCAACGCTCGACATCGCCGGACTCGACACGCTCGGCGGCGAGATGGAGAACCTCGCCGCAACCCTCCAGATCGAGGAGCGAGTCCGCTTCCACGGCTACCTCGCGCCGCCGCAACTCGCATCGATGCTGAACGGGGCGGCACTCCATGTGCTGTCGTCGCGTCACGATGCCGGACCGGTCGCGGTGCTCGAAGCCGCCGCGTGCGGTGTTCCCACGATCGGGACCGTCGTCGGGCATGTTGCCGACTTCGCGGCAATGTCACAGCCAGCGGCAGCAGTTGTGATCGGCGGCCACCAACCGGCGAGGTTGGCCGCTGGCATCACAGCGTTGCTGTTGGATGAGCCACGATGTACCGACGTTGCACGTCGGGCACACGACTGGGCTGTCGCCCACGACTCGCGGCACACCTCGCGTAGCTTCGAGTCGCTCTACTGCAGGCTGATCGCCAATCGTTGAAGGGCTTCAGCTGCGGCGATCGGCGAATCGCCACGATGCAGCACGAACCGTGGGCGATCCAGCAGCCGCTGCACCCATTCCGCCGCCAACGTTTCGCGCTCGGTCGGCAATGACGACTCCCAGAACCGCTCAGCGGCCTGCGTCCCGTCGATCTCTTCAACCGACAAGTCATCGTCGGCGTCGATGAACACCACGGCATGCACCCGGTGCTGCACGATCTGCTGCTCGACCGGCGGGACGATCGGGATCTTCCAGCGATCGTCCGACGGGTGAGCAACAACCGTCGCATCGAGAAGCTCAGGAAACCGCGCAGCGGCGACCGTGGTCATCATCAGCCGCCATGGATAGCCGGTCAGGATGTCGGGGCCGTGTGTCGCCGAGCCGTACAACCAGTCGTCGCTGACGACGCTCATGCCAGCACGCATGCAGCAGTAGGTCAGCGTCGACTTGCCCGCGCCCGACACCCCACGCAACACCAAGCCCTGCCCGCCCGACGTGACGAAACCGCTGTGCACGGCATACAGACGCCCGGCAAAAACATTGGTCGCGGTGAATGCCCCTTCGACCAGCAGTCGTATGGCGTCGGGCTCGAGAAGCATCGCTGGCGCAAGGGTGATGGACGCCTCACCCGCTCGACGGTCGACCACCATCGTCGATTGGCCGCAGCGCACCTCTAGCTGGTCACCGCTGATCTGCGCGGTCATCGCTGGCCATCCGGATGGGCTGTCCAGCAGATCGTCGACGATCACCTGTATGCGCAGCGATCCACCGATGTCGGGTTCGGATGGGTACCGAGCCAGGCCGGCGCGAACCTGGTCGAGCACTTCGTCGCTGTCGCTGTCGATCGCCAGCAGCGAACCAAACGGCGTGATCTCGATGGTCCGCCGATTTCGCACGACCGCTCACTGTAGGACTCGTGAGGGGCCGTGACTTAGTGTGAACTCATGTCCGACCTTCCACAGTTCGATCGCAAGATGAGCGATGCCGAGGGTCTGATGTGGCGTCTCGAGAAGGACCCGCACCTCTCGAGCACCTTTGCCGCCGTCACGATCCTCGACCGATCACCCGACTTCGATCGTCTGCTCGCTCGCATGGAACGCGCCGTTCACATCGTCGAACGCCTCGGTCAGCGCGTGCAGCCAGTTCCTGTCAACCTCTCCGCACCAACGTGGGTCGAGGACAGCAACTTCGATCTGCGGTATCACGTGCGTCATCTCGCGCTGCCCAAGCCGGGCACGATGCGTCAACTGCTCGACCTCGCCAGCCTGATCGCCTGCGATCCATTCGACCGCACCCGGCCGCTGTGGCAGTTCGTGGTCGTCGACGGTCTGCGCGGCGGCAAATCGGCGCTGATCGAGAAGCTGCATCACACGATCACCGACGGCGAAGGCAGTGTGAAGTTATCGCTGCAGTTCCTCGACTTCGAACGCGATGCTCCCGACCCGCCGCCACTCGATCCGGCGCAACTCGCCGACCGTGAACCACCGCATTCCGACTCCAATGGTGATCTGCTTCGCGACCTGCTGGCCGGAAGTTTGCGCATGCCGCTCGGCCTGCTTCGCCAGATCAAGGACCTGCTCAGCGATCCAACCGGAATTCCCGAGGCCGGTTCCGCAGCAGCCGACACCGTCCGCGGCGTCATGAACCAGCTCAGCGATACCGAGCAAGCCAGGTCGCCATTGTGGACGCAGCGCTCGTTGAAGCGTCGGATGGAGGTGTTGCGGGCGCCATTCGGCGATACCCGTGCGGCGGCAAAACGGCTGGGCGGCACGCTCAACACCGCGTTTCTCACCGCTGCAGCCGAGGCGGCTGGGCGCTATCACGAGCGCATGGGTTCGCCCGTCGAGGAGCTTCGGGCCAGCATGGCGATCAGCACTCGCAGCGAGGGGTCGGGGTCCAACGCCTTCTCGTTGGCACGCATGTTGGTGCCAACAGGCGACATGCCGATCGGCGAGCGCTTCACATGGATTCAAGCGGCCGCTGGTGCCGCCCGCGACTCCAACTCCACCGCGTCACTCGAGACGCTGGCTGCCGTCGCATCGACATTGCCAACCTCGCTGATCACCCGGCTGGCACGGCAGCAGTCGCAGACGGTCGACTTCGCGACGTCCAACGTGCGCGCCGCACCCGTGCCGCTGTATGTCGCCGGAGCAGAGATCCTGCAGAACTATGCGGTCGGCCCACTGGCCGGTGTGGCATACAACCTGACGATGCTGAGCTACAACCACAGTCTCGACATGGGCGTCAACATCGACACGGCCGCAGTGACGGAACCCGAGCTACTGCGCGAGTGCCTGGAGAAGGCGTTCGCCGACCTGATCTCGGCCTGACTTCGGCAGCGACTCGGCGTCTGGCGGAGTGTCTGCTGCCCACCCGGGGGGTACGGAAACACTCCGCCGCACGCAGCGTGCGGCGCGCTCAGGGGTGCCGGCGGCTGGGCTGGATGGCGTGTTGGAGTCGGGAGGTGATTTCAGCGAGGTCGGGGTTGGAGGACGCGATCCAGATGACGAGTTCGTAGACCTCGTCATTCGAAGCTCGCGACGCCTTGACGTCGTTGAGTTCGAGGAACACGGCAGTGGCCAGCCATCCGAGTCGTTTGTTGCCGTCGACGAGGGCGTGGTTGTTGACGATCGACTGCATCAGGGCTGCGGCCTTGGTGAGCAGGTCGGGGTAGGCATCCTGTCCAAATACGGTGGTTTGTGGTCGTGCTGCGGCAGAGCCGAGAAGGCCGATGTCGCGGATGGGCGGTGGGTCGCCGAGCAGGGCGCGGGCGAGGTCAACGAGGTCATCGAGATCGAGGTACTCGATCTTGTCGCTCATTCGCCGAGGCGTCGGAGTGCTTCGGAGTGCTTGTCCAGGATGAGTGTTGCCGCAGCGCTGACGCGGTCCCGGTGTCGGCCGCTGGCGACGAACTCACGCACCGCCCGACGCGCCGCCTCCTGCATGGAGATGCCTTCCGCGTCAGCGCGTTCGCGCAGTGCTGCTTGCTCGCTGTCGGTGAGGCGGAGGGTCATAGCCATGCTGCGATGGTATCAGTTCGATACCGCTCCGAACTGCGGTTCGTGCAGCGCGGCACACTGCCGCCACCTGATCTCGGCGTGAGTTCGCCGGCGACGCGTCAGTGCTGTTCGGCGGAAACCGGCAGCGTCAGCAACGTACGGACGTCGAGTAACACATCGGTGACTTCGCCGGACGACACCAACTCGCGGCGCAGCATCTGCGCGAGAGCCTTGTCGATCACGCTCAAAGCCTCTGTGATGACTGCCTCGTTGGTGTCGGTCATCTGATGCTGTCTCCTTACCGCTGCTAGCCCTCCCAAGACCGTAACTCGCGCGGGAGGCTCCGAACGTGCATCGTACCGGCAACCACTCTCTTCCGCTGTGTGACGCCTACCATCTGGTCGATGGAATTCGACGGACGTCATGTGGTTGTCACGGGTGCTGCCAACGGAATCGGACGGGCGCTTGCCAGGCGATTCCACGGCGAAGGCGCCCGGATTGTCGCGTCCGATCGCGACTCCGATGCGCTTGCCGCAGTGGTCGATCAGCTCAACGCCAGTCGACCGGGCAGCGCGGCGGCGGTCGTGGTCGACATCGGCACCGAGGCCGGCAACAAGCAACTCGTTGCAGCCGCAGAAGACACCTTCGGTCCGATCGATCTGTTCTTCGCCAACGCAGGTGTCGCCATCGGCACCGATCTCACCACGTCCGAGGCCGAGTGGGAAGTGGCCTTCAACGTCAACGTCCACGCTCACCGCTGGGCAGCGAAGTACCTGTTGCCCGGCTGGCTTGCCCGTGGCGAGGGTTACTTCTGTGCGACCGCGTCTGCGGCTGGGCTGCTGAGCCAGATCGGCTCGGCGCCCTATTCGCTGACCAAGCATGCTGCGGTTGCATTCGCGGAGTGGATGAGCATCACCTATGGCGACCAGGGCGTGCGCGTCAGTTGCCTGTGCCCCCAAGGCGTCAACACCAACATGCTCAATGCCGGCCCGCTCAACTCCAACGGCGCCGGCAACGTCGTGCGCGCGTCAGGCGTGGTGCTGGAACCCGACGACGTTGCGGAGCTCGCGGTCGCCGTGATCCGCGCCGAGACGTTTCTCATCCTCCCCCACCCCGAGGTGCTCATGTATCTGCAACGCAAGACCGGCGACTACGACCGCTGGTTGGCCGGCATGCGCAAACTGCAGGCCCGGATCGTCGGTGACTGAGCGGCCAGTGATGTTTGCGGCCGACGTACTCGCGCAGCTGCGCCTGACCAGCGGCGAACCCGTGCGCTTCCGCAAGGCCGATGGCGGCCGCTGGCTGCCGGGCAAGATGTCGGGTGTGGCGGTCGACGGCAGCATCACGATCCACGATGCCAATGGTGCGGCGCGCAGCTTGCGACCCGAGCGGGTCGAGGTTCGCCGCCCAGGCAGCCGTGGCCGGTTGACATGGCAGTTGGTCAGCGATGTGGCCATCACGTGGGAGCAGCTGGCCCTGTGGGGCGACCCGCCCGTCTCGAACGCTGCTCGCCGACGAACGTAACCTCGGCGCCCATGACTGAGTCAGGGGCCAGCCGCAAACGCTGACGTCATTCGAGACTCGTGTAGGCGATGAATCGGGCCGCGACATCGGCGTCGCCGACCACATCACAACTCGACAGAGGCACTCTCCGCCACAGCGTCAGCAAGATGTCACTGGCCGAACCGCGGATCGCGCAGTCGCCCTTGGAATGCTCGCGTGTGACTGCGAATCCGTCGGCCGACTCGCGAACGGTCCACTCCCCTGCCACATCACCGCAGTGCAGATGCACCGAACCACCGACCGGTGCGGCGGCGTCTGCGACATTCCCCATGAAGTGGGTCAAGAACTCGTCGATCCCGTCACTTGCGAGCGTGGCCTCGATCGGGCTCACCAAACCTGCGGCAGCGGTGGCATCCCACAGATGCACCGCGGTCTCGTGCATCATGCGACGAACGACGAATGCAGCGGTCTTGTCGTTCGACCAGGTCCACACGGGCGTCGCCGGGTCGGCCTCGGCGAGCGTCTTGAGGAGCTGGACACGACCTCGGCGGTACAGGTCGGGAAGGCCTTCGTCGACGGGACGCGGGGGCTGCTCGTAGCTCTTCCAGTCGCTGCGCTGCTCTGCAACGATCGTGCGCCAGAAGTCTTGAACTTCGGTCAAGTGCCAGAGCAGATCGGCCACGGTCCAACCCGGGCACGACGCGGCGGCGGTGGACAGCCCGGCAACCTCACACGCAGCGACGAACGCGATCGAGTCGCGATCGAGGGCGACGATGAACGGGTTGGAATCCATCCCCGGATGGTCTCACATGGGCGCTACCGTCGACACCATGAGCAGCGCAACCAAGGACTTGAGCCAGCACGCCCAGATTGCCGAGCGAGTCATCGGCAACATCGTTCAAGCATCTGGTCCGGCTGTCTCACCTGACGGCTCCACTGTCGCGTTCGTGGTCACCCGCGTCGACATGACCAAGAACAAGACGTTCTCGCAGGTCTGGTTGGCGACTGCCGATGGCTCGACGCCTCCGCGGGCCGTGACCGGCGGCGACCACGACAGTGGTCCGGCCTGGAGCCCAGACGGACGATCGCTGGCATTCGCCTCGAGGCGAGCAGCCAAGACGGGCGAGAGCACCCTACACGTCCTGCCGGTTGCCGCTCCCGGCGAGACCCGAACGATCGCAACCATGAAAGACGGCGTCAGCGAGATCTGTTGGAGTCCCGACGGCCGATGGATTGCGTTCATCAGCCGCACACCGCACGAGCGCTACGAAGCCGAGGATGAGAGCTGGCAGGCACCACGCAAGATCGAACGGTTCTTCAGCAAGCTCGACAACGAGGGTTGGATCTTCGATCGCCCGAATCACGCCTACGTCGTCGCCGCCGACGGCACTGGCGCACCACGCAACTTGACCTCTGGAGAGTTCCAGCACGAATCCATCACGTGGAAGCCCGATTCCTCGGGTCTGGTGCTCAGCGCCCAACGCCACGACACCTGGGACCTCGACTTCGCGTCCGCTCTCTACTCCGTCCCGCTCGACGGCGACATCGAGGTCCTCACCGGACTGACGGGTCTCTACTCAGCGCCGGCTGTTTCGCCCGATGGATCACAGGTTGCCATGCTCGGCGCCGACGACTCGCAGACGTACCCGCAGAACGTCCACGTCGCGGTACTACCCACTGGCGGTGGAGACCATCGATGGCTGTCGCGCGACCTGGATCGAACCTTCGAAACGACATCAGGCGGTGCCCTCCTTGCGTGGCTCGATGACTCGACCCTGCTGGCCGCAGCGGAGGACCGCGGTGAAACCCATCTGTATCGGGTGGCCCTCGATGGCGCCGTCCCGAAGCGGATCACATCGGGCCCGATCGCCGTGAACTCGTTCGACACAGCGGGCGACACGATCGCCTATGCGGCCACAGCCGTCGACGCGATCAGCGACATCTTCGTGTGCAACGACGGCGCGCCGCGGCGATTGACATCCTTCGCCGACACATACCGGTCGGCCGCAAAGCCCAACACCTGGGAGCGGTTCGCTGTCGCCTGTTCCGACGGCAGTGCCGAGATCGATGCGTGGATCATGCGTCCGGTCGACTTCGACGCATCGTCGACCTACCCCGTGCTGCTCAACGTGCACGGCGGACCGCACACGCAATACGGCGAGTCCTTCTTCGACGAGGCACAGGTACAGGCCGCTGCAGGCTTCGTCGTGATCATGAGCAACCCACGCGGCGGATCCGGGCGCGAGCAGGCATGGGGTCAGTCGATTCTGGGGCCACTCCACTCAGCTGCGCCCGGATCGGGTTGGGGCAGCGTCGATGTTGACGACGTGTTGGCGGTGCTCGACACAGCGCTCCAGCGGTACCCATTCTGCGACGCCGCTCGCGTCGGCATGCTCGGCGGGAGCTACGGCGGTTTCATGGCGACCTGGTTGGCAGGCTGCCACGGTGATCGCTTCAGGGCCATCTGCAGCGAGCGCGCCGTCAACAACATGATCACCGAGGAATTCACGAGCGACATCTCCACGGCGTTCCGGGTCGAGATCGGCCCGAGCCCGATCGATGTGCCCGAGGAGTATGTCCGCATCTCACCGATCCGCTTCGTGCGCGACATCACGGTGCCGATGCTGATCATTCACAGCGAGCAGGACTTCCGGTGCCCGATCAGCCAGGCCGAAGAACTGTTCGTGGCGATGCGGCTGCTCGGCAAGGACGTCACCTTCTATCGCTTCCCCGGTGAGGGCCACGAGCTCTCGCGCAGCGGCTCGCCGATCCACCGACGCCAGCGCGCCGAGATCATCCTCGACTTCTTCGCCAAACACCTCGCCTGACGACACCTCGCTAGCTGGCGACCCACGCGTCGATCAACTTGCGGGCGATCGAGATTGGTGGAGGGATCGCGGGAAGCTCGTCGCGGCGGAACCACTGGGCATCGACGATCTCCGTCGGATCGATGTCGATCTCGCCCGACTGCCATTCGGCCGTGAACCCCACCATCAAACTGTGCGGGAAGGGCCACGGCTGACTCCCCCAATACCGAACGTCACCAACCTCGATCCCTACCTCCTCGCGCACCTCGCGAACCACGGCCCCCTCCAACGACTCGCCCGGTTCGACGAAGCCGGCGAGACAGCTGTACAGCGGGCTGCGGAACTGCACCCCGCGCGCCAGCAATGCCTGGTCGCCTCTGGTCACCAAGGTGATCATCGCCGGTGCCAATCGCGGAAAGGCCAACAGGCCGCACGACGCGCACCTCATCGCTCGTTCGCCGGCTTGCTGCTCGGTCGGCGTACCACATCGCCCACAGAAGCGGTGCGTGCGCGCCCATTCGACGAGCTGCACGGCTCGGCCGGCCACCAACCATTCGGCCTCACCGACCCGGCCGAAGTACGAGTAGAGGTCGAGCGCTGCACCGTCGGCCGGATCGTGACCGTGGGGAACATCGACGCCCCAGCAGGCCTCGTCGCCGAGCATTCCCAGAAAGTGAGCGGGCCAGTCGTCGCTGTGGCGGACCTCGGTGACCCACACCGCGCTGCCGACGACGTGGAAGTAGCGATGCAATGACACCGCGACCGGTGCCGAATTCGCTGGGACGAAGGCCGACATGTCCCTCACCGTAGGTGCAGGCATGAACGATCGTCGAGCGCCGATCGCAATCGGCGATAGAACAACTCGCATGCACTGGATCGTCCTCTGCATTGCGGTGGTGGCCACCGCCTGTCGCCCCGGTTCCCCGCCGGCGCCAACCACGCCGATGGCGCTCGAGCGCAATGCGACCATGCTTGCAGTCGTCGATGGCGACACGATCGACGTCACGATCGACGGGCGGCCCGAGCGCGTCCGCCTGATCGGCATCGACACTCCTGAGACGAAGAAGCCGAACACCCCTGTGCAGTGCTACGGGCCTGAGGCGACGAGCTTCGCTGCTGCACTGTTGCCGGACGACGCCGCGCTGCACCTCGAACGCGACATCGTTGCGCGCGACGACTATGGCCGCATGCTGGCGTATGTGTACCTCGCCGCCGACGGCGCGTTCGTCAACTTGGCCATCATTCGTCAGGGATACGCCCGCCCGCTCTCGATCCCGCCCAACGTGGCGCATGCCGCAGAGTTCGCAACGGCTGCACGCGCCGCCGAAACGGCCAACATCGGCCTGTGGGCAGGGTGTACCGGATAACGTGCGCTGCTGATGGCCGCACTCGCCGAACGTCTCGGTTACGACGACGATGCCAAGCTGGTCATCATCTCGTGCGACGACCTCGGTGCGTGTCACGGTGCGAATCTCGGCGTGTACGGCGCCCTTCGCGACGGTGTGGCCACCTGCGCGTCGATCATGGTGCCTGCACCGTGGGCGCGCGACGCCGCCTTGCGCTACCTGCCAACCGACGACATCGGCGTGCATCTCACCTTGAACTGCGAGTACGAGGCGTACCGCTTCGGCCCCATCACCCACGCCCCATCGCTGCTCAGCGGCGAGGCGGGTTTCCCCCGTCACATCTCCGACCTGTGGGAGCACGCCGACACCGTGGAGGTTTTGCGCGAGTGCCGTGCCCAGATCGAGCGCGCCTTGGCCTGGGACATCGATGTCACTCATCTCACACCGCATCTCACGGCGATCACACTGCGGCCAGAGTTCTTCGACGTCTACCTCGAACTCGCCGTCGAGTTCCGCCTGCCGGTGCGCTTGCCGTCGACCATCACTGCGGATCAGGCCGGGTTCCCATTCCGCCAGCTCGCCGCCGAAGAGGGCGTCGTCTTCCCCGACCACTTCAACCACGACTGGCGGGCGGGCAGCCGCGAGCGGGTGTACGAAGAAGTGCGCACGCTGCAGCAAGGAGTGACCGAGATTCATGTGCAGCCGGCGATCGACAGCCTCGAGGTCCGAGCACTCACCGACGCCGCCGCCGGATGGATCGACGACTACGAACTGGTCACCAAGGATCCACTACTGATGCAGTTGCTGGCCAGCAGCGGTGCGGTGTTGATCGGCTATCGCCAGCTCAGGGACGCGATGCGAGCCGGCTGATGACAGCTGCGGCATCGCCGTTGCGCAGTACCTCGAACAGCGCTGCCGTGGAGCCCGTTGATTTCAACTTGCCTTGCATGAACGCCACGGTTGGATCAAGAGCAGCATCGGCCGCGGCGATCGTCACCACGACCTCGGCGTCAGCGGGACCCTCGACGGCCTCGTCATTCTTCCCGAAGGCAACTCGATACTGGAAGCTCATGGCGACACCGACGCCCGGATGCCCGCGAACAGGTCGGTCTCCAGCTCTCCATCGGCAGGCGTGCCGACCAGCGAGCGGGCCAGGATCCAGTCTTCCCACGGATAGACGTCGGCGAGTTCTTCGTCGGTCAGCCCGAACCACCACGGCTCGTTGGGGTCGACCTGTGTCGCATGTGCCCGCAGTGCCCCACTGCGCGCCCACAGGAAGTTGCCGACGTCGAGCCGCGTGGTGATGCGATGATCGTGTCCCGGTCGATCAAGCCAGTCCTGTTCGAAGGGCGACTCGCCACGCAGCTGAATCATTGCGTCGTGCACTGCCGTCAGCCGGGCCTTCGCCCACACCGAGTAGTACAACTTCTTCGGCTGGTACGGCTCGCCATGCTCGGGATACCAGGACGGGTCGCCGGCGCGTTCCCACGCCAGCAAGGAGATGTCGTGCACCTTGAGGTGATCGGGATGCGGATACCCGCTCTGGTCGTCGCCGTAGGTGATCAGTACGTCGGCGCGTTGGGCGCGAATGACACCGACCAGCTTCCCGACGGCCTCGTCGAGAGGCGCCTGGTGGAACGATTCGGGGTGCTCGTTCGGATCGGTGTCGACCATGCCCGAATCGCGGTATCCCAACATGACCACCTCGTCGAAGCCGATGATCTCCGCCGATCGGGCGAGTTCGTGATGTCGTAGTTCCGCCAGCCGTTGCTTTTCCTCCTCGGCACTCAAGCCGTGGAATGGTTGACCGGGCTCGCGCAGCGCCGGGTTCTGGAGGTCGCCTTCCTCGCCGCCGGTACAGCACACCAACACGGTGTGTACCCCTTCGGCTTTGTACATCGCCATGGTTGGCGCGCCCTTCGAAGCCTCGTCGTCGGGATGTGCGTGCACGGTGAGCAGACAGAGCCGTTCCTTCACGGACGTGAACGCTATCGAGAGCGGCCGCCGCGTAGGCTCCATCGTCGTGCGACGCCTCGTGGTCCTACCGATCTCCCTGGCTGCCCTGACATTGCTGGCCGCCGGTTGCCGCAACGATGGCCGGGAAATGCGTCCGGCGCTGCCCAGCCAGGACGGCAGCGTCAGCACCACAGCGCCGCCAACGGCGCCCGAGCTCGAAGACGACTTGTTCGACACCGTCGGCTCCGATCCGGCACTGCCTGCGGGAAATGTCGAGATCTCCACCACGGTCACCGCTGGCACCGGAGTCGCCACCCTCGCCCCGCTGGTGCCGGCACTCACCGTCACGGCCCCATGGCGCGATGGCGGCCAGATCGACCCCAGGTACACATGCAAGGGCGACAACGTTGCTCCCGCCCTGAGCTGGACCGACGCCCCCGAGGGCACCCAGGAGATCGCCCTCACCTTGACCGATCAGGACTTCGACTTCGACCATTGGACGCTGGCCGGGATCGCGCCCGATGTCACCTCATTGGCCGAGAACACGATGCCATCTGGCGCCGCTTCGGCGCTGAATGGGTCAGGCGCCGCGGGGTACACCGGCCCATGCCCACCCGCCGGTGTGACGCACACCTATCGCATCACGGTGCACTATCTCGATCGTGCGCTGCTGTTGACCTCCGGCGGCACCACCGCCGACATGCGCGCCGCCATCAACGACGCAACCCTCGCCACCGCCCAACTCTCCGGCACCTTCACCGGCAGCTGAGCTCGGCC
>JANOJI010000647.1:0-17692 GCA_031408175.1 Ilumatobacteraceae bacterium | reverse complement strand
GTTCTTCGCCGCGCCGACGATGGTCAAACGACTCGCCACCGACCCCGCCATCCGGGACGCCGACCTCACCGGCTTGAAGACGATCATCTACGGCGGGGCACCGATGTATTTGTCCGATCTCACCGATGCGCTCGAGGTCTTCGGGCCGCGCCTCGTCCAGATCTACGGCCAGGGCGAGACCCCGATGACCATCACCGCGTTGTCGAAGGCCGATCACGCAAATCGCGATCACCCGCGCTGGAGTGAGCGCGTCCAGAGTGTCGGTGTGGCCCGCACCGACGTCGAGGTCCGGATCGTCAACGGCGACGAGTCGCCGGTTCCGGCTGGCGAGGTCGGCGAGATCGTCGTGCGCGGCGACGTCGTGATGTCGGGCTACTGGGAACAGCCCGAAGCGACCGCCGATGCGATTCGCGACGGATGGCTGCACACCGGCGACATCGGCAGCTTCGACGCCGACGGATACCTCACCCTTCGCGACCGATCCAAAGACCTGATCATCAGCGGCGGGATGAACATCTATCCGCGCGAGGTCGAAGAAGCGCTACTCCGACACGACGCCGTGAACGCCGTCGCCATCGTCGGTCGCCCCGACCCGGAGTGGGGTGAAGCGGTGATCGCATTCGTGGTCGCCGCCGACCCGTCGTCAGCCCCCTCAGCTGAGGAGCTCAACGAGCTGTGCCTGGCCCACATCGCCCGCTACAAGCGACCGAAGGACTACCGCTTCGTCGAGAGCCTGCCGACCAACAACTACGGAAAGGTCGTCAAGCGCGAGCTGCGCGAACAACTCGACCGAGAAGTCTGAGCCATCGCAAGCGCGACATCACAGCAGCCTCCCGCCCGGCCGCACCGCCGGCTAACTGTGGTGGCCGGGAGCGGCAGAGACCGTCACGAAATGACGTCGGAGGGACCCCCGTGGGCATCGCCACAGAGTGCCGGTCCGAGCACCCGATAAACGCCGATCGATAACCCGCTATGGATGGCGGACCGACCCACTCGGTATCGGCCCAAGTCGAACGTCCCATAATCCCCGAGCGGGCTGGCCGACCAAAGTGTCCCCAACCGCCGGTTACGAGACACGCCCAGACTCGCCGATCGGCGCTCGTCGTCGAAAGCGTCGGCGAAGTTGCTCTGCGCTCCACGCTATGTGCGCGTTCTAGCGGCCCGGGGTGCATCACTTTCGATCACCCCGCCACCGCGTTGTCCTCACATAAGCCAGAAGTCAACACACGACCCGGGCGCATCAATCGGTTTCCACGGACGACTGTCTGCCCGCGACCTGGTCGCCACGTCGTCGTACAGTTCGCTCTGGAGATCGGCGACATCGGACTCGGCGCGAGCCCGAAGCACAATCTGATCCCCACGTAGCATCGGGCGAGCCTAGCCGTGCAGTCCGAATGCGGCGATCGCCCAACTCCTCAACAGCAAAGACAACAGAGGCCCGCACGCGTGATGCGCGATCGGCATCCTGAGTAGTCCCTACCGGTCTCACCGCGCCGATCACTGCAGTCATGGCGCGGACACCTGCCCGATGTTTCGGGCGAGCGTCTACGGTGTCAATGATGGAGTTACGACTGATCCGCAACGCCACGCTGCGGCTCGACTACGCAGGTGTGAGCCTATTGATTGATCCAATGCTCGGTGTGGTCGGCTCGGTTCGAGCGCTTGGCGGAGTGGCAGTCCGCAATCCCACCGTTGAACTGCCGTGCCCGGTGACCGAGGTGGTCGATGGCATTGATGGCGTGATCGTGTCTCATGTGCATCCCGACCACTTCGATGACGCCGCGTTCGGGTTGCTGCGGCGCAACCTACCGATCCTGTGCCAGTCGGCCGACGTCAGCACATTGAACGACGCGGGGTTCACCGATGTGGTGCCGATCGTGGACTCGATCACGTGGAAGGGGCTGGGGCTCACCGCGACCCCTGGCACGCATGGGACAGGCGCAGTCGCCGAGAAGATGGGCGAGGTGACAGGTTTCGTGCTTCGGGCAGAGGGCGAGCCGACTGTCTACTTCGCAGGTGACACGGTGCTGTACCCGCCAGTTTTGGACGTGATCGATACCACGAAGCCAGATGTCATCGTCGTGCACTCGGGCGGTGCTGCGATCGGCGACACGCTGATCATCATGGACCCCGCTGACACGGTCGAAGTGGCTCTCCGCGCACCCGATGCGATGATCGTCGCGATCCACTTCGAAGCAATCGCGCTTTGCCCCGCAACTCGCGCCGAAATGCGAGCCGCCGCCGACGACGCCGACATTCCCGCGGCCAGACTGCTCATCCCCGACGACGGCGAAACCATCTCGATCAATCGCTCGACCGCGACCCTTAGTACCTAGGCGTACGAGAGCGGCGAGCGCTCCGAATGCCCTGATGGAGCGCGTTGGCAAGTGATGGCCGCGGATTGTGTGGACTCCTGGCAGTCACGAGGCGACGGCTACGCGTGCGATGGTAGACCGGTATACGGAATGGGCGGACTGGACGGGCTGGACGGACGAATAGACGGACGGGAGACCACGTCAGGGGACTGGGCCGGACTCAGCGGACGGATCTCTTCACGTTGCCAAGGTGAGGGTCGCGGGTTCGAATCCCGTCGTCCGCTCTCTGTAACGCCCCTGTCAGCGGTTCTTCTGAAGGTCACTTAGCGGGTTGTGCGGCTGTGCCCATGGTCTGCCCATGGTTTGCCCATGGTCGCCGTACTGTTCGGTGATGACTGGATCATTGCGACAACGCGGCCCTGACACGTGGAGCTGCGTGTCTATCTCGGTGTAGATCGTGATAGCGGTCGTGAACGGTGGGCGACCAAGACCGTTCACGGCTCGCGACGCCATGCCAACGCCCGACTCGGCGAGTTCGTCGAAGACGCCGGATACGGATCGCGTTGACCGTCAGGCGCTGCGAACCACCACCACATCGGTCGGCGCGGTCGACGTGAATCGGAACAGCTCATCGATGCTCAGCGTCGCGATCGCGTTCGGCTCGCGCTGCAAATCCGTCGCGTTCGGCAGATCCCAACCCAGCGTGAGGTCTTGAGCTCGATCGACCTGAACCGTGGCGATGCCATGAGGTACGACGACAGCCACGATGTCTGCCGGCAGCACATCGAGATCGAGTTCGACGAACGTCATACCGCCGATGGAGTCGGCGAGCGGCGCCTCGGACGCGGTCGCCACCACGAGCGGTGTGCGGCTGCTGTACTTGTCGTTGCGGCGCAGGTCGTCGCGGATGTCGATCAGCGCATTCTTCAACTGTTCGTCGGTCTGTGCCTTCTCTTCTCCTTTGGCATGGAGGCAGCAGAACGCCGCCATCAGCTGCGCTTGCCCCGACAACGCGTCCGTGGCGAAATGAGTGACGGCTTTCTTGAGATCGGGATGCTGATCGCCCAAGATCAGCATCAACTCTGTCAAAGGGAGTCGAAGCGTCCTGCGGTACAGCCTGTCGGTCCCACAGAGCGTCGTGAAGTCATCCTTCGGTATGTCTTTGAGGGCGCCATCTGGCCAAGTCCCGTGCGCGGCGGGCTTGATCAGCTTCCACTCGCCGTCGGCGAGCGTTCGACTCGGCACGACGTCGTTGACGGACCTCTTCGCGGCCGGGACCAACACAGCACCGACCCACTTAGAGAGCAGCGGCCACTGTGCATCCACAAGTGTCTGGGTTCGTGATGCGATCACGTACTCGCCTCCTCCTCGAAGTGCAACTGCTTGGCTACGCGCTTGAATCGCGGCTGCTCGTAGAGCGCTTTCAAATCTGGATCACTCTCCATGAACGCGGCGGTCAATTGTTCGCTGCCGCGTCGTTCCAACGATTGCTCGAGCAGGCGCAGAGCCTCCTCGATCGACATGTCGCGCGACGCCATGGAGGGATTTGGCGGTGGGCCCAGCTGCGTTCTTCCAGCCTGACTTGCGGCCGCTGCTTGGTTGCAGAGCTTCTCGGCATCGCTGAGTATCTGCTCGAGTGTCTTTTGATATGCCGTTCGAACCGCCCGGTTCTGGCTCGGCGCAGGTGATGCTGAGACCGACTGCAGCTTCGTGTCGACTGACTCGGCTGATGCCTTCAGCGAAGCGACCAATGCATCGACTGAGGGGCCGGCGGCGGGATTGTCCGAGTTGTTCTCGATCGTCCGTGTCGACTGGATGGCGTAGGCGCACGCCATGTTGTAGGACACCTGCCAGTAGCTGTTGAGAGCGCGTGCCTTCTTCAGGATGCTCTTGGCGTCGGTCGCGACATCCTTGTCGACGAGGTCCGCTTCGATTGCCTGCTTCGCCGACTCGCACGACCACTTGAGGCTTCTGCGCAACCTTCCGCCAGCGCCGAGTCGCGCCCACGACAGCCAGTAGTGGCGCTCGGATCGGCGGAGGCTTCGCCACAGCATCACGTGGGTCCAGTTCGACCCGCGGAGCTCCTCGACGAGCGATACGGCCAGATTGCGGAACCTCCCACTGACAGCCGATGGCACGTCGGCGCGAATCTTCTTCAGCGGTTGGTAGTCGGGCCTGAGCAGCGTGAGTTGTCGAAGGATGGCCGACCGTGATGCTTCGTCCGTACCGGACCACCAGTACTTGCTCGAGTCTCTGGCGATCACATGCAATGCGGCCGCTGCCCGGTAGCGGGCAACGATGTACCGAGGATGGACGATGGCCGCTCGCAAGTAGCACTCCAGAGCGGACGCGTAGTCGTCGGCCAACTCGAACCGTTGGCCGAGTAGCACCAGCACGACACCGCTCGATGGCGCGTGGGCCCGGGCTATTTGCAGCATGTCGAGCGCGGGCAAACCGTGATCGGCTTGACGCTGCGAGGCGGAGAAGGCGACGGCGGTGTCGGGATTGAACCGCGACCATGACGGCACTTCCGAGCTGTGATCGATGATCCAGGCTGCGGCCCAGTAGCCGGCGGTGATCGCAGCGGACTCTGGCTCAGCTGCCGGGAATCGTTGGACGGCCAATCCCTGCTTGTTGCGTCTATCGAGGACTTGGACCATCGCCCATACCGGCTTCGGGTCGTCGTCCTCTTTCTTCGCGTCAGTCGAGGCCTTGGCGGGCGGCGGGTCGGCGGCTGCCGCGGTGGGGTCAGGTGTGTCCTTGGACTTCTTCTCGTGGACCTCCTCGGTGGAGTACGTGACTTGGTAGCCGGAAGGTGTTCCGAGAATCGTGTTGATGACCTTGACGATCTTGCCGGTGAACCCGCTCGGTTCGGCGGCCTCGAGCAGGTCAGTGAGTTGCGACAGCGCGCTCGACCCTGGGACAGCCCCTGGCTCCGGCACGTTGCGGACGAGGGCATGTCGAAACTCGGCCGGAATCGTCGCGCCGGTTGCGACGACGATTTCGACTGGCCCGAGCGCACCACGGGCTGATCGGATCTCGAACCACCGATACACCGAGAGCAGCAGCGAGAGCACGACGATCCAACTGAGCAGGTCCAAGCCAACAGGCAAGTCGGCTTCGTCCGGTGTCAGGGCCCGCACGATGGCGTTGGCTCCATCTCGTGCGCTCTGCGTCGCGCTGGCCCGCTCTTCGCGCTCCTTCGATTTCGCGAGTGCGGCGTCGAACTCTTCCAGCCGCGTTTTGGCGAGGGCTTTCGCCTCGTCGGATGGCGTGATCTCGGAGGCGAGTTGAGCCATCAGGTACTTGGCTTCCGTTAGTTGAACAGCGAGATCTCGTCCCGACAGTGGCTTCGAGATGTGGTTCTTGTCCTTGTCGCACCTGGTTCGCTCGAGTTCTCCGACGGTTGACTTCGCCGGAACGCCGTCGCCACCGGCGCATGCCTCGTCAATTGCCGTTTTGGCCTGAATGACCTGCACTTTTCGTAGCTCGGCGACTTTGCCCGCCTCATAGGAAGTTGCCGTTGCGTTCGCCTGGGCGACAACGTCCTTCTCGAGGTCTGTGGTCGCTGTGACGCCGATCAAGTTGTCGAGCAGCGGCGTGATCTGGTCGGAGTCCAAGTTCTTGTCGAAGGCCTCTTGCAGCGCAGTGAGCGGCGCGATCAACTGCGAGCCCGGTTGGGCGTCGGTCAGACGCTCCTTCTGATCGCCCGTCGCCTTCGACGCTCCAGTCACCCCCGCCAGCGTCGCTTCTTCCAAAGCTGCCAGATCCTTGTGATCGGAGTAGAGGTTGGTCGCCGATGTTCGTGAGCTATCGCGGGTATCCGCGAGGTGTGAGGACCGGCCGATCGATATCAGTTGCATCACCGATGCGGCGACCAGCAGAACGATGGCGACACGAAGCGAGCGCTGTGAAAACTCGCCCGATATCAAGAACAGGATGATCAGCGATGCGCCGAACGCGCCGAGCCAGAGGTAAGACTCGAAGCTCAGCCCCTTCTCGAGGAACCACTGGACGACCCAGAACGCAAGTACCCCGAAGAACCCCAGGATGACAGCGAGCGGGCGAACGATCGCCCATGAGCTGTGCTCGTCCGCATTCCCCATCGAGCCGCGACATTAGCCTCGTCCGAAGTCCGAACATCGTGGTCGTTCGTCGGGTGTCGTCGGCGTTGCCGGTCAGGTGCGGATGATTCGTTGTTCCATTGCTTTGGCGACGGCGCCTGCTCGGGTGTCGACGTCGAGTTTCGTGTAGATGTGCGACAGGTGGGACTTGACGGTGGCTTCGCTGACGAGGAGCTGTTTGGCCATCGCTTTGTTGCCGAGTCCGTCGGCGAGGAGTTCGAGGATGGCGACTTCGCGTTCGGTGAGGACGGGCGTAGGGGAGGTTGCGCGTCGTACGAGTGTGGCTGCCACGGTTGGGGCGAGCACGGTGTCGCCGCGGGCGGTGTCGCGGATGGCTCGGAACACATCGTCGGGTGGGGCGTCTTTGAGGAGATAGCCGGCCGCGCCTGCGTCGATTGCGGCCAGGATGTCGGCTTCGGTGTCGTAGGTCGTGAGGATCAGTACTCGTGGGGCCGCCGGGAGCTTGCTCAGGTCTGCCGTGGCAGCAACGCCGCCGGGTCCAGTGCCGAGGTTGAGATCCATGAGCACGACATCTGGTCGGGTTCTGCGCACCACGTCGGCCGCCACCTCCGAATCGGCGGCTTCGCCGACGACGGTGAGGTCGTCTTGGGTCTCGATCAGGGCGCGGATGCCGGCTCGAACGACGGAGTGATCATCGACGATCATGATGCGGATGACAGCGGACTCCGGTGCTGCAGTTTCCTGGGTCATCGCGGCCCGGCAATGGGCAGGAACAGGGCGACCGCGGTGCCCTCTCCGGGTGCGGACTCGACGGCGAGTTCACCGCCGAAGTGATGTGCACGGCTGCGGATCCCGGTGAGGCCGCGCCCTCTAGGCCCGCGTGGACCGAGCGTGGTCGGGTCAAACCCGACGCCGTTGTCACGCACGTCCAGCGAGACCGACCCCGGTTGGTACGTCAGGGAAACGGTTGCCTCCGTTGCGGCGGCATGTTCGACGACGTTCGCCAACGCTCCTCGTGCGCTGCGCAGCAGCGCCGTGGAGACGTCTGCCGGCACTGGCTGAGGGCTGCCGTGGACGCGAACGTTGACACTGATCCCTCCGTTGCGCGACACCTGCTCACCTGTTCGACAGAGGGCAGCTTCGAGGGCTGATGCACCGCCGTCGGCGACCTCAGCAGGTGCGAGGTCGCGCACGACTCGGCGTACCTCGTCGAGGCTGTCTCGGGCGGTGAGCGCTGCTTGGCGGACGTATCCGTGAGCCGCGGTCGGGCGTGATGTCCAGTGTTGCTCAGCCGCTTGGAGTAGCAGGTTGATGCTCGTGAGACCTTGGGCCACACTGTCGTGGATCTCGCGAGACAGCCGTGTTCGTTCGGCGAGAACCCCTGCGCTGTGCTGAGCATCGGCGAGGTCGCCTTGGGCGTCGCGGAGGTCGTCGAGCAACTGCTGGCGCGAGGCGGATTCGCGCTCCATCAATCGGTAGGCGAGGACGGCGAGCCCGGCGATACAGATCGGCCCGGCAATGATGGTCGGGTCGAACTGACCCTGCATCCGGGTCCACGCCACCACGACGGCGATTATCATCGCGGCCACAACGACAGTGGCGGCGCGGAAGCGCAGCACGCGCAGGGCCACGAAGGCAAGGCTCACCGCAATCCACGAAAATGACGGGGCGAGCACGACGAGGACCAACCATACGGCAACCAGCGTCAGGCACCACAGGGGTGCAGCCCATGGCGACCGGGACCGGCCGACGATCGGGGAAGCGGCATAGATGATTAGCAGGATTCCCGCGCCGACCAGGATGACGGGAGCGTCGTCGCCGAACCCGTGACCGTTTACATACCGCCAGACAGACGTGAGCGTGAGCACGACGAACGCGATGTGGAGCCACACGTCGAGCAGACCGACGCTGGCGAGAATGCCGCGTAGCCCAGCACGGTCTTCGACATCGGGCTCCATACCGCCGCGAGGCTACGGCAAAGGCGGACGCGTACACATCAGCCGATCGGCTATCGAGTCCGCGCCGATTGGCTACCGCTTCTTGGCTGGCTGCCCGATGCGACAACGCTGCGATGTCGGTCAAGGTGGAGTTCCGCCCCGCAACCAAGGAGAATGCGTTGAAACCGACAATGACTCGAGGGATCTCAGCGATCGCGGTGACACTGGCCGCCGGCATCGGCACCGCTGGGCCCGTGGCCGCCCACCAGGATCAGGGCCGCCATGGCCGGCCCGCCACGTACGATCTCGCCGGCGATGACGGCGGATCGAAGTTCGAGGGCATCGGCGTCGACCGACACGAGAAGACGTTCTATGTCAGTGAGGTCACCGGCGGCGAGATTCACCGCGGGGACGTCCGCACTGGCACAACTGAAGTGTGGCTGCCAGACGGCGCCGACGACCGCTTCACGGCCCGCGGCATCACCACAGATCGCCACGACCGCATCTACATCTCCGGCGGACCCAACGGCATCGGCACCGACCGCCCAGATCTGTGGGTGTACGACGACGAAGGCGACCTGCTTGCAGCGCTCCGCGTCAACGAGCCCGACGCATTCCTCAACGATGTCGCGATCGGACCCGACGGCGCCGCCTACTTCACAAACTCGAACGCGCCACAGATCTTCCGGGTCGCGCTCGACAACGGCACCTGGAACGTGACGAAATGGGCGGACGCGACAGGCACGATCACCCAAGCACCAGGCTTCAACCTCGGCGGCATCGTCGTCTCACCGGACCAACGGTCACTCATCGTGGCGCAAGGCAACGTCGGCGCACTCTGGAGTTTCGACCTCGCCACCGGCACCGCAACACAGATCGACACCGGAGGCGCTGACCTGTCGAACGCTGATGGCCTCGTACTGCGCGACCGCAATCTGACCGTTGTGCGAAACTTCTCCAGAGTGATCACCACGATGAGACTTGACCGTCACACGACGACAGCCCACGTCACCAGCGAGGTCGCGACCGATCCTGATCGGGTGTTCACCACGGCGAAGATTGCCCGCGGACGACTGCTCGTGGTGGACAGCAAGTTCGACGAGCAAGTCGCACAGCCGCCCTATCAGGTCGTGTCGCTCCGACTGAACGGGCAAGCACCACGGTCGTGAACCGCAACTCGTCCGCCCACCACAACCACACCCGGCGTCCACGACGGACGTCGGGTGTGGCGGGCACCCTCGCCCTCGTGCTGACCGCGTTGATCGCGTGTACCGATGCGCGGGCACCCGACTTGTCCGGCACCACCGTCGTCTCGCCGGGTCCACCGACACGTGAACCTGCCGACACAACTGCAGCGTCTGGTGGCGTCTCCGGTTCCCGATCCGAGGAGTCCACAGATGCAGCATCGAGAACCACGACCGTGAAGCGAGTCGGCGTCGACGAGGACCTCATCCAGGCCGCCTGGAATGGCGACACGGCTCGCGCCGAGGAACTCATCGCCGCGGGTGGCGACGTCAACTACAAGGACGACACGCAGCAGAGCGCGTACCTCATCGCGACCAGCGAGGGTTACCTCGACCTCCTCGAGCTGACATTGCAGCACGGCGCCGATGTCGCCTCGCTCGACAGCTTCGGCGGCACCGGACTGATCCGCGCTGCCGAACGAGGCCACGCCGACGTCGTCGGGCGACTCCTCCAGACCCACATCGACGTCAACCACGTCAACAACCTCGGATGGACAGCGTTGCACGAGGCGATCATCCTCGGCGAAGGCGACCAGCGTTACCTCGACACGATCCGCTTGCTCGTCGCTCGTGGCGCCGACGTCGAACTCCCGCCAAGACGAAACGACACTCCACCGCTGCAACTCGCACGAGATCGCGGACAAGACCTCGTTGCGACGACCATCCAGACCGTGCTGGACACCGAACGACTCACCGATCCAGACGCCGCGCTGCTCGCCGCTGCGGCATCCAATGACGCCGACCGCGTTGCGGTCGCGCTCGGTGCCGGTGCCGACATCGAGACCAGCGATGCCAAGCAGCGCACGCCGCTGTTGCTCGCCGCAACGAATGACAATACGGATGTCGCTCGTCTGCTCGTGTCGCTCGGCGCCGACCCCGACGCACTCGACGATCGACACGACACACCCTGGCTCGTGACGGGCGTGACCGGCGGCGTCGAGATGGCAGACATCCTCCTCACTGCGAATCCGGACCTCACGATCCTCAACCGATTCGGCGGCACCTCACTGATACCAGCGAGCGAACGCGGGCATGTGGACTACGTCCAACGCGTCGTCAACACAGACATCGACGTCAACCACATCAACAACCTCGGCTGGACCGCCCTCATGGAGACCGTCCTGCTCGGCGATGGAACCGGACCACACCAAGAAATCGTGAAGATTCTTCTCGACGCCGGAGCTGACCCCACTATTGCTGACCGCGACGGCGTCACGCCCGCCCAACACGCAAAGGCCAACGAGTTCGACGAGATCGCACAGCTACTCGAGAACCACTGACCTCGCGTCAGCATCGCCCGAAGCCGCTCAGCGACTCGAAACGGCGAACGCTCTACTTCGGTAGAGAGTCACCGTCGCGCTGTTGGAGAATCGGTCCGCGCCGACGCGTTCGTGTTCACCGACGACGACGGCCGCACGGCTTGGAAGCCGAATCGGGTCACCAAGGCCTTCGTCCGCCACCGTCGCGCTGCCGGCCTTCGCCCGTTTCGACTGCATGATCTCCGACAATTCATGGCAACCGAAATGCTCCAAGCCGGCGTGCCGATCGTCGTGGTGTCCCGCCGGCTCGATCACCGTCGAGTGTCAACCACGCTCGACCGTTATGCGCAGGCGGTACCCGGCGCCGACGCACAAGCCAGCAGGACAATCTCCAACATCATCGCCTGTGGCGATCGCCGACGCTAAGTTGGGACAGGGCCTGCGAGCTGGGCGAGCGCCGCGACACTGTCGGTAGCCGGGCGCTCGCCCCGCTGATTCTCGGCAGCATCGCCAACCGGGGGTAGACGTGGCGCCGAGCTCGGCAGAGGGACAGCTCCCACTGCTCAGTTGCATCAGCGTGCTCAGCATTGGCGTAAAGTATCGGTGGTCACCGATGCATCTGTCAATGGCAATAATATTGATCGTTCACACTATTATCGTCATGGAGCGATTTGATCGCTCGGACCCGTCCGGTTCGAACTAGCTGTAGATAGGAGGCTGACTGTGCCCACTGCGTTGGCCACGGACATACACGTAGTCGCCAAGCTGTTCAGAGGGTTCGGGGACGCGACGCGTCTCGGAATCTTGGTTGCGCTTGCTGCTGGCGAGCTCCGCGTCACGGATCTTCAGGGTCGACTCGGCGGCTCGCAAGGCAATCTCTCCGGGCACCTTGCGTGTCTAAAGGAGTGTGGCTTGGTTGCCGACCGTCCGGCGGGACGAGCCGTGTGGTACCGAATCGCGCAACCCGAAGTAGTTGCGGTCATCCAAGCGGCCGAGGCGCTGCTCGGATGTGCCGGCGAGTTTGTGGACCTCTGTCCAAACTTTCGCGCGGAGGAAAAGCGGCGCTGATGGCCGTCCACATTGTGACGCTTCGCTCAAATCCGTCGATGGCGCGACGGAAGGAAGCGCGCAATGGCTGACGCTTGTTGCGAGATCACACCTGGCGGCGACCACCTCGACGATGAAGGGGGATGGAGGGAACGGTGGCGCACGATCGCTGCGGTCGCCGCTGCGGTGCTGTGGCTCGCCGGTGTCGTGTTGGGCCGCGCAGACCTCCCTGGGGCTGCTGATGGTTTGTACATCGCCGCGATCGTGGTCGGTGGCGCTACGTTCGCACCCGGCGCCGTCCGCGGCTTGTTGCAGGGCCGGTTGGGTGTCGGATTGTTGATGACGATCGCAGCGGTCGGTGCGGTTGTGTTGGGCGAGTTCGGTGAAGCGGCAGCGTTGGCCTTCCTGTTCGCTATATCCGAGGCACTCGAAGAGTGGGCGATCACCAAGTCACGTCGAGGGCTGCGCGCGGTCCTCAGCCTCGTGCCGGAGACAACGACGCTGCGCCGCGACGGTGAGCTCGTGGAAGTAGCGACCGCCGAGGTCGGCGTGAGCGACGTGATGGTGGTACGCACGGGTGAGCGGATTCCGACCGATGGTCTCGTGCGCGTCGGAGCGTCATCGTTGGACATGTCGGCGGTGACGGGCGAATCGATTCCGATCGAAGTCGCTCCGGGTGCCGCCGTTATCGCCGGAGGTGTTAACGGTGGTGGTCTTCTCGACATTGAAGTGACGGCCGCGTCCTCTGACAGCACCCTCGCCAGGATCGTGCGTGCGGTTGAAGATGCGCAGGATCGCAAGGGTCGCTCGCAGCGTCTCGCCGACCGGATCGCTCGTCCACTCGTGCCGGGCATCCTTGTCGTCGCCGCCGCGATCGCTGTCCTGGGGGCGTTGCTCGGAGACGCCGGCCTGTGGATCAATCGGGCGCTTGTCGTGCTCGTTGCCGCGTCGCCTTGCGCGTTTGCGATCGCTGTCCCGGTCACTGTGTTCGCGGCGATCGGGGCGGCGACGAACGCTGGGATTGTCATCAAGGGTGGTGCCGCGTTGGAGGCACTGGCCTCCGTACGTGTTGTCGCGCTTGACAAGACCGGAACACTGACGCGCAACCGCCCATCGGTCATCGATGTCGCTGTCGCTGTCGGGTACACCCGTGACGAGGTGTTGCGCTTGGCTGCTGCACTCGAGGCACACAGTGACCACCCGCTTGCCTCCGCGATACTCGCAGCGGCGCCCGCCCCTCCCGAAGCGTCCGATGTGCAGACCATCGCCGGTCAGGGCATCGCAGGAATCGTCGCCGGCCGGCACGTGAGGGTCGGCAAACCTGGCTACGTCGAACCGGGTGGACTCGCTGCGGACATCGACCGGTTCCAAGCTGACCGTGGCACCGTCGTCGTCGTCGAATCCGACGAGGTGGTCGTCGGAGCGATCGACGTTCGTGACGAGATCAGACCAGAGACACCAAGGGTCATCGACGCGATGCACAAGCTCGGTCTGAAGATGGCGATGCTGACCGGTGATAACGCCGGCACCGCAGAAGCGATCGGTGCTGCTGCCGGTATCGACGAGATCCACGCGGGCCTGCTCCCCACCGACAAAGCCGCCGTCATCGAACGACTCCAAGCGCAGGGCCCTGTCGCGATGGTCGGCGACGGAATCAACGACGCACCCGCATTGGCCTTTGCCGACGTCGGAGTCGCCATGGGCTGGGGCGGGACTGATGTGGCGATCGAAGCGGCTGACGTCGCCATCATGGGCGACGACTTGACCCACCTGCCGGACCTGATCTCCCACGCCCGCCGCACCCGGACGATCATGCTCCAGAATCTCGCCCTGTCCGGGCTGCTGATCGCGTTGCTGATCCCGATCGCGGCGTTCGGCGTTCTCGGACTCGGTGCTGTCGTCGCCATTCATGAGGTCGCCGAAATAGTCGTCATTGGCAACGGTCTTCGTGCCCGCCGTAAAATCTACGGACCGGAGCACGACCACGCGTCGCACTCGACAGTGCCACGGGAGCGCGCCCACGTGTAGTCGGCGGCAGCGGTTCAATGCGGCGCGGACCTGCAGGCGTCGCCACCAGGAGCCAGGTCATACGTGGCGGGTCATTCGTTGGATCGAGAGTTTGCGTTAGGCGGTAGCCCCTGCACCAGCGTCAGGGGGGCGGAGGTTCGAGGTAGTCACAGCCGAGGGCTGTTTGTCCATGACCGAAAGCCCAGGAGCGCTATCGAAGGTGCAATGGAACGTGCGATCGTGTCAACTGCGGTGTTGACACGGCGGTGTACCAACTCGCCGCGAGGCGAACAGATGTGTCAAGAATACGCACGGAAGGCAAGAATCGCTCGTCAGCACACGCCCACTGCTCGCGCCGCGGCTGAACTACATCGAAGGTGCGATTTCCAGAGTCACGGCGACGTCGACCGTGGTCTGATCGACGTGCACCACGGTCAGCGTGACGACATCGGCGGGGCTTGCGCTGTGATCGTCGCCTTCAGGTCGTCGCGGCTGGCCACCACTGAGCCGTCGACCGCAGTGATGATGTCGCCCACCGCTATGCCGACGACGCTAGCGGGACCCTCTGGGTCAACTTGTTCGACGATCAGCTCTCCCTGCTCGCCGGTGACCACTGTGACGCCCAACCAGGCCGAAGCTCGCGGCGGCCTCAGGGGTGCCAACATCGCGCCAGCGTTCGCGACACTGATCAGTTCGGGACCCGAGCCTCGTTGGTGGTCATCGCACGTCTCGGTAGGTGATTGTTCGGTCGATTCGGTGGCCGGGGTCGACCAGGATCTCGGTTCGTATCCGGTGCTGGTCGTCGATCCACAGTTGGTGCCAGGTGCCCGCGCCGGTGACTGTAAACGCGATGACGGTGAGCCCGTCCTCGGCCGGGAGCTCGTGGACGTCGTCGGCTCCGTTGCTGAACGGTGATGCCGAGATGTAGTTGTCGCCGGTCGTCGTCAGATCGCCGGGTTCGAGTGTCGCGGTTGGTCCGCTGCTGATCGTCTCGGTCACGGTGATGTCACCGGCCGCTCGTGTGGCCGCGACGGCTCTTGTGAGGATCGCGGTCGCGTCCGGACCTGGTGGCCACACGACAGCGAGTTCTGCGGTGCCGCCGTCGGCGTCGGGGTTGGTCACTGTGACGGTGAAACGCGTCGTCCCGTCGATCCAGCGGTGGGCGATGTCGAAGCATCCCGGTCCACAGGGTCGGGGTTCGATATCGAAAGTGGAGCCATCGGGCTCGGCACCGCTGAACGTTGATGTTTGTTGCCGGCTCGGTTGTCCGCCTGGTGGGAGTACTCGGATTTGGAGCCGATCGGGTGCGGCTGCGACGAGCACCTGGTGGCTGCCGGCAAGGTCCGAGGTGAGCATCGTCGGGGTTGGCAGCGGTGCCGGGGGCAGTTCGATGTTGCCAAGCTCAGCAGCGGGGGCGGTGGTGGACAACAGTGCGCTCGCTGCGAGGACTCCGACGAGGGCGACGGCCTCGATTGTCGTGTACCGGGCGAGCTGCCGGACGCGGCCACCCGTGCCCGGAATGCCTCGCCGTCGAGCGACGACGGCGACCACGAGTACGACCACGACGAGGAACAGTTTGACGAGCAGAATCTGTCCGTAGCGGGTGGTGGTCAGGTCGGCAAGTCGTTCGAGTTGAGAGATCGCCACGGCTGCACCGACGGCCAAAGTCGTGATCGCCGCGAGGAGCGCAGATTTGGCGTAGCGCGACGGTCCGGGTTCGATCGTTCGGTCGCTGGCCGCGTCGGCGCGGGTGATCAGCGCCAGGTGCGCGAGCGCACCGATCCATGCGCCGGCGACGAGAATGTGTGCCGCCGCCGCAGGAGTTGCCCACCACTCATTCGCCTCGGGCGCATGCCCGCGAACAGCGACCATGACGGTCGCACCCGCCAACGGCACCAGCGCGCCCATCCGCGTGCGGTGTCGTTGAACGAGCAGCATGGCGAGCGACACGAACACGAGGGCGGCGACGTCGGCGCGATCTGCCCGTGTCGTCAAGACGTCGGACCAGCGGCCAGGCTCGCCGAGTACCTCGGCGCGGCGAATGGCGAGCGCGACGCTGGTGAGCGCGCCCCCGAGCGCGATGACAACAGCTCCGGTGACGGGCCCGAGGCGAGCGCCCGGTCCGCTATTGGTCCAGATGAAACGCTCGCTGAGCAGACCGCCGAAGGCGATCGCTAGACCGGCGAGCAACGCGAGTGTGGCGAGGGCTTCCGCCCACAGAATCTGCGCCGTGTCTTGCTGGCTGGTGACGGTTGCACCCGCGGGGACCGAAACACCGACACCGAAGACGAACTCTCCCTCGGTCGTGTGGTCGTCGTCGGCGATCACCCGCCAGGTGACTTGGTAGACGCCGTCATCGAGGGTAGGCAGACTGGCGCGGAGACGACTCCGATCACTATCCATCCCGACAAACAGGACTTCTACACTCTGTCCGTGGTCGTCGTGCATCTCGATCGTCGATCCCGGAGCGACTACCTCGGTGAAGTCCAACACGACCTGGCCCGGCGACGTTCGCAGGCGCGCGCCAGCCTCGGGCGAGGAGCGAACCAGGAACGTGTGCGCTTGGACACCTGGGGCGTACAACACCAACGCGAGAGCGACTGCGAACAGAACCAGCGCGGCCTTATCTAGGCGGCGCGTCAGGGACGACCCCACGTCGTACCGTCGTCGCTGCTGGCCCACACGGTTACCGCGCGCCCATCGTGAACTCCCGCATACAGGCGGTCGCTGGCGCCGGCCTCGATCAGCGTCGCCCCGGGCGGAACGTCAACCGCTTCCCAGGTCGCTCCGCCATCGCGACTTCGTTGCGGTGTGGGGCCGCCCGACGCATAGATCGTCGTAAGACCGTCGACGCTGCTCACCCATGCCGCCGGGTTCGTGCCCAGCGGTGTCCACGTACGTCCGCCATCGCGTGACGCGCTGACACCGACCTGTACATCGGCCGCGACCAGATGCGAAGCATCAACGGGATCGACCAGGATCCGACCGAAAAACGCCTGACCGGCGCCGGAAGTCACCGTCGTCCACGATTCCCCCGAGTCCGAGGAGAGCGCGACGCCGATGCCCGGGCCCGCGGCGTACAGGGTCGCGCCGGCAGCACCGAAGGCGTGCACGTCGCTGTCGGGCAGCCCGGAGTTGCGACGCGCGAAGGTGACCCCGCCGTCGATGGACACGTTGAGCCCTGGGTGGCCAGAGACCCAAATCGCGTCCGGCTCGATCGCCCACCCCATCGCATCGGCCCCGTCGAGCGCCGATACGGTCGTCCACGTCGTGCCGCTGTCGTCGGAGCGGGCCACGTTGGTGTGCCCACCGACGTATAGGCGACCAGCGACGAGTGGATCGGCGACGAGCGAGTGGAAGTCGCCCCCGGTCACACCAACCGACCCGTCGCCGCCCGACGGCGGACTGTCGCTCCCGCAACCCGCCAACGCGATCGGCGTCAAGACCGCAGCGATCACCGCAAGCCCTCGGAGTCGAAGCTGGATAGACGGGCTCACGATTGCGAACCCGAGCGGTCACGCGCTTCGAGTGCTTCCTTCAGCGACGCGACCTCGCCTCGCAACCCTTCGACAGGGTCGACCAATCGCTCGCCACTTGTAACACGGCGCCCACGCCATTTCTTCCACGCGCTGACCCCGCCTATCGAGACGAGGCAGACCACCATGATCAACGCGCATCCCGCGGCCGGTGCAATTTGTGCCGATACGTACATCAATTCGACTCCTCAAAAGCTGGAGGCGCGACACCGCGTCACGCCCTGAAAGGGAAGGCGGAGCCGGGTGGGATAGATCGCGTTGA
>JANOJI010000401.1:0-12995 GCA_031408175.1 Ilumatobacteraceae bacterium | reverse complement strand
GCCGAGACCACGTAGTCGGGCCCGAGGTGCATGCACCCAGCCTGTGCAGCCCAGTCACGGACCGAGAAGAGCACGTTTTGCGGCACGGGAGTGCGCGAGTGCCGCTCCAACGTCGCGAGCACGCGCTTCAAGTACATGCCTTCGTGCAGTGCACGCTGCACCGAGCGCTCGCTGATCCGAAAGCTCATGACCCCGCCCTGTTTGTCGCGCGCGACGGCAGCATCCGCAAGCCCGGCCGCTGGGGTCTCACGCTGGGAGTCTCTGCTCCCATTCTGCTCGTCGCCCTCGGCACGATCGTCAATGGTCGAGCGGGCTTGGTCAACATCGGCCAGGAGGGTCAGCTGGTGATCGGCTCGTGCTTCTCCTCCTATGTTGCGGTGCGCCTCGGCGGCCCGGGCCCATTCGTGCTCCTCGTCGCCATGGTGTTCGGCATCATCGGCGGCGCACTGTGGGCCGGCATCGCCGGGGCATTGCGCTATTACCGCAACGTGCCCGAGGTGCTCAGCACCCTGCTGATGGGCACCGTGGCGGCAAATCTGATGGGCTGGGGTTTGCGCAATTCGTGGTTGCTGTTGGCGCCGTCGGCCGGACGCGCCAATCGCAACCAGGTCAGCGAGTCGCTCGCTCCCGACACTCGGATGCCCAGGGTGACCTGGTTCGGCAACGAGTTCCCACTCAGCGTGCTGTTGGCAATTGGGCTCACCATTGTCGTGTGGGTGGTGCTCGACCGCTCGGTCGTCGGATTCCGCCTGCGTATGCTCGGCCGCAACGCCAGAACCGCCCAGCGCTCGGGCGTCGCCGAGCGTCGATACGGCATCGGAGCCATGCTGGTCTCCGGGAGTTTCGCCGGTCTGGCTGGTGGGGTCATGTTGGCGGGTGGCGACTTCGGCAACTATCAACTCGTCGCCAACTTCGGCGCAGGGATCGGCTTCGCCGGATTGCTCGCCGCACTCGTCGCGCGCGAGCGCGTGATCATCGCCATCTTCGTCGCGTTCCTGTTCGGCTGCATGCGAACAGGCTCGGGATTCCTGCGCGCCACCGGCGTCAGCGGTCGCATCGCCGACGTCGTGCAGGGTCTTCTGGTGCTGGCCATGTTGTTGCCGCCCGCGATCCTGTACGTGCGGGCCCGTCGTCGAGCACTGTCGAACACGAGCGCGAGGGTCTGAACCGTGGGCGACTTCTTCTCGGCGCTGAGCGACATCGCTACCAACGAGAGCGCGTACCGCAACGCCGTCATCGCAGCCGTCGTGTTGCTGTTCGCTGCGTCCGGAGAGCTGGTTGCCGAGAAGGCGGGCACCATCAACATCTCCCTCGAGGCGATGATGCTGGGCGGCGCCTTCTCGGCGGCCATCGGTGTTCACCTCACCGAGTCGGTGTGGATCGGTTTGCTGTTCGCTGCGGCGGCCGGCGTTGTCGTCGCGGCTATCCAGGCCAACATGAGCCACCGTCTGCCCGCCGACCAGTTCGTCGTCGGCCTGGTGCTCAACGTATTGATTCTCGGTGTCGTCGGCTACCTCGCCAGTGCCATCGACCCGAAGTCAGATGTCGTGAGTCGACTGGAGATCCCGTTGCTGGCGGAGGTTCCACTGATCGGGCCTGCGTTGTTCGACCAGCCATGGGTCCTGTATCTCGTCTACCCGCTGGTGCCGTTCATCTGGTGGCTCGTCTATCGCACTCGATGGGGTCTCGAAGTACGAGCGATCGGCGAGGACCCCAACGCCGCAGATGTGTCGGGCCTGGATGTCAACAAGCTGCGTCGTCAGGCCATCTACCTCACCGGTCTGCTGGCAGGCATCGGCGGCGGCTACTTCCTGTTCGCCCGATCCGGACGCTTCGAAGACTCACTGATCGGCGGTCGGGGCTACATCGCCATCGCCGCGGTCATCTTCGGTGGGTGGACGCTGAAAGGCACCGTCGCCGGCTGCGTGACCTTCGGCCTCGTTGGCTCGTTCGTGCTGACGATCCCATCGCTCGGCTATCAGTCGATCGACCCGTCGTTCTTGGCCATCGCCCCCAATGTCGTCACCATCGTGGCGATGGCGGTGTTCGCCAAGCGCGTTCGGCAGCCCGGCGCACTCGCCCGACCATTCATTCGCGGCTTGAAATGACGCTCGCTCGGCAGCTCGGCTCAGCGCGAACAATCGACGGCGATCTCGAGGGCTGCGCAGACTTCGCGCATCCGCAAGTCGCTGAGTCGGCCAAGACGCTCGACGAGTACCGCGACTGACACACTCTCGACCGAGTCGAGGTTCACTGCGCTCCGTCTTCCGATCGGATCCTCACCCGGCTCGAGCACCACCTCGCTCGCCAAGCCTCGTATGGTCGTGGTGCAAGGCGCAACGAGCGCTCGTCGCAGCCGTGGAATTGCCGTGTCTCTCGACAGCACGACGACGGGTCGGCGCCCGATCTCTGGTGGCTCGCACCACCAGACCTCGCCACGTAACGGCGGCGAGGTCACGTGGCAGCCGCTGCCTCTCGGAACGACGCCAGATCGCCCCACTCGTCGGGCTCGCTCATGGGGTGTTCGTCATACGCTGCGTACGCAGCATCGATCTCTGCACTGCGGAAGCGCTCGAGGAGTGCGTTCAGGGCCTCATCGAGAAGTCTGGAGTCGGCGACACCGACTCGGGTGCTGCGAGCTCGGGTCAGGAGATCTGCATCGACGGTTGTACTGACCCGAGTTCGCGACATGGCATAACTATGCCACCTTCGTGCCACACCCACAACCACCACGCTCTGCCAGTTAGTGCTGTGACCACGGACGTTCGCGCCCTGTAGGCGGCCAGCGCCCCAGCCTCGTCGGGCGCGATTTCGGCCTGCTCAGGCATGTTCCCGCGCCCGACCAGCCTCGTCGGGCGCGATTTCGGCCTGCTCAGGCATGTTCCCGCGCCCACACACGCTGGATCAACAGCTCCATCACCGCCGTGCGATGCCAGGCAACGCCCGGTCCTACTCACAGCACCAACGTTGCGAACGTTCGGGGTCGGAGCACTAGCCGAGCACCTGCTCGACGGAGAACTCGATGTTGTTCCCGTCGGGGTCGGTGACGATGCAGATGTATCCGACCACCTCGTCGCGATACATCGGGCCAAGCAGCAGGCACCCATCGAACCTGGCCATCGCCGCGATCTGGTCGACCTGTGCCCGAGTCTGCAACGAGATGCCGATGTGACTGATCGAGCGTAGGAAGCCGTACTCCTCCTTGATGTCGCCGGTGATCGCCGTCGGCAACTTGCCGCAGATCAGCACGATCACGAACCGTGCCGCGGCATCGGTGACGTCTTGTTGATTCGCCAGCCACACAGAGCGCAGACCCGATTCATGGTCGACACGTTCATGGATGTTGACCAACGTCGTGTACTGCTCGTAGAACGCCAACGTTGCGTCGAGATCGCGAACCGGCAGGGCGATGTGCGTGAGCTGCGACGGTGGCACAACACTGTGATCCATCGCCTCAGCGCACGTGCACTACGGTCTGACCATCAGTCCAAGATCTCGCCCTACCGACAACGTCCATGGCTAACTCCACGATCATCGCCGGCGGCGATGTGGTGACCATGAACGGGACTCGCCAGGTGCTGCAGGGCGGTTCGGTTGCCATCACCGACGGACTCATCGCCGCGGTCGGCTCGACGGGCCAAGTACGCACCGAATTTCCGGACGCCATCGTGATCGAGGCAACGGACTGTGTCGTCACACCGGGAATGATCAACGCCCACCAACACCTCACGGGCGATCCGTTGGTACGTAGCTGCATACCCGATCTGCTCGCACCCGGCGCATCGATCTTCGAGTGGGCGGTGCCGATCCACGCTCAACATACGGCCGACGATGATGAGCTATCGGCCAGCCTCTGCGCCATGGAGTGCGCCCAGAACGGTGTCACCACCGTGATCGAGGCGGGCACGGTGGCGCACCCGCACCGGGTCGCTGCAGCAATGCAATCGGTCGGCATTCGCGGCACCGTGGGAACGTGGGGATGGGACATCGAAGAGGGGCCATTCGTCGGCACGGTCGCCGAAGTGCTCGAACGGCAACGGGCCGTCGTCGAGGCCTTCCCGCAGGGTGGACTCGTCGAAGGTTGGGTCACGCTCGTCGGACACGATCTGGCCAGCGACCAACTGCTGGTCGGCGCTGCAGAGCTCGCTCGATCATTGGGTAGCGGCATGACCATGCACATGTCGCCAACGTCATCGGATCCCGAGAGCTACCTGGCGCGAACCGGCCGTCGCCCCGTCACCCACCTGCAGCACCTCGGCGTGCTCGGGCCAAACCTACTGCTGGCGCACGGAGTGTGGCTCGACGACGAGGAGATCGACCTGGTCCTATCGAGCCGCACAGCGATCGCCTACTGCCCATGGGCATACCTGCGACTCGGTCAGGGTGTCACGCGAGCGGGCCGACACGCCGAGATCGTCGAGCGCGGTGGCCGGGTCGCACTGGGTTGCGACGCCGCCAATGCCGGCGACGTAGCCGACATATTGCGCGTTGCGGCGCTCGCCGCCGGGATCGCACGCGACGCCCGCCTCGAACCAGAGCGATTCGGTGCGCATCAAGCGTTCGAGATGGCGACCATTGGCGGCGCCGAAGCAATCGGTATGGCAGATCGGATCGGCTCCATCGAGGTAGGCAAGCAGGCCGACATCGTCGTGCATCGAGCCACCGACTGGGGGTGGTCCCCTCGGGGCGATGTCGGGCTGCAATTGGTGTGGGGCACTGACGGCCGGTCGGTCCGCGATGTGTTCGTCGCCGGCCAGCCGGTGATCCGCGATGGTCAATGTGTCACGGTCGATGCTGCTGCAATGCGGCGCGAGGCGCGCGAGCAGCAACAGTCGTTGCTCGATCGCGCCGGCATCACTATCCCCCACGTGTGGCCACATGTCGATGCTCGCTGACACGTTCGACGTCCACAGCGGGTCGGTAAGGTCATGGTCGTGACGGACATCCTCTGTTCCAGCGCGGCGGTGGTCAACTCGTGGCACCCGGTAGCCCGGTCGGTCGAGGTAGCAGCCGCACCCGCCGCGATCACCCTGCTCAACCGCAAGGTGGTGTTGTGGCGAACACCGTCGGGCGCAGTTCTTGCCGCACCCGATCGTTGCCCACACCGCGAAGCACCGCTGTCGATCGGAGCCGTCGAGGACGGCTGCCTCACGTGCGCGTACCACGGATGGACATTCGGCGACGAAGGGCGTTGTGTGCGGGTGCCGTCGGCCAGCGACGGCGTGCCTCCCCCACCGCGCGCCCACCTCACTCCGTACGAGTGCGAGGAGCGCTACGGACTGGTGTGGGTGTGTATCGGCACGCCGTCGGCGCCGATCCCCTGCATCGCCCAGGAGAGCGATCCGTCGTTCCGCCGCATCAACACGCCGGTCGAGGTATGGCAATCATCGGCGACGCGGATGGTCGACAACTTCCTCGACATCTCCCACTTCCCCTTCGTGCACGTCGGCACCTTCGGGCGCGCCCAAGACACGCTGGCGCCCAAGTTCGAGCTACAACCGCTCGATGACGGGTACTACGGCTACCGCTACGAAGTGTTGGCCAACAACACGACCGGCACGCTCGTCAGCGGCCAGACCGAACCCGTCGTGCACCGCCGGATGTCATCCGGCTTCAGCCTGCCCTTCGTCGTGCGCAGCACCATCCGATACGACTCCGGGCTCGAACACGTCCTGTTGCTGCTGTCGACACCGATCGACGACGTCACGTCGTACTTCACGTTCGTGGTGTGGCGCAACGACAACTTCTCGGTGTCGGCAGAAGAGATCATTCGCTTCGACCTCGCCATTGGTGCTGAAGACAAGCGCATGCTCGAACAACTCCACGGTGTGCTGCCTCTGGACCAAACCACGCTCGTCAGCGTGCAAGCCGACAAGTGCAGCGTCGAATGGCGCCGCCAACTCGCCGAATTCATCAAACCCTGACCGAGTGTTTGCGGCCCGTCATCGGCCAGACGAGTGTTTGCGGCCACCACGGGCGGGCTTGAAACACTCGTCCAGGGATTAGAGGACGCCGAGTTCGAACTTGAGGTATTCCTCGCCGGTGTCTTCCCAATCCTCGAACTGGATGACACCCATGTCTTCGAAACGACGGCGCAGCCACTTGTCGTTGCGGTCGAGCAAGCCGAGCTTCTTGCAGTTCGGCACGATCTTGCTGAACAACATCGACTGGAAGACCTTGCGCGTCGGGTCCTCCAACACCAGCGGTACGACGTCGCGGACCTTGACTTCCATGCGCTCCCACACCTCTTGCTGCATGAACCGGTCGCGCATGCGGATCGCGGCCTCGAACGCGAACTCCTGGCGATCCTTCATCTCGGCGTCGCTCAGCGAGTCGTAGACCTCTTTCAACGACAGCACACCGAACGCCACATGGCGGGCCTCGTCGCTCATCACGTATCGCAGCAACTGCTTCAGCAGCGGCTCGTTGGTGAACTGGTGCATGAAACCGAACGCAGCGAGCGCAAGACCTTCGACCATCACCTGCATGCCGAGGTACGTCATGTCCCATCGGCTGTCGTTGACGATGTCATCGAGCAGCATGCGCAGGTGCGAGTTGATCTGATACTTGCCGCCGAGCTTCTCGTCGAGATAGCGGGCAAACACTTCGACGTGGCGAGCCTCGTCGACGACCTGGGTGCTGGCGTACAACTTGGCGTCGTACCACGGCACGGTCTCGACGATCTTGGCAGTGCACAACAGCGCGCCCTGCTCGCCGTGCATGAACTGGCTGAGGCTCCAGTTGCGGCTCTCCACGCCGAACTCCAGCCACTTCTTTTCGTCCCACTTCTCGACGGGTGTGCCGACGTACATGCTGGCGTCGATGCCGGTGCCGATCAGCGCCTGGTCCTCGGCGACGGTCTTTTCGATGTCGACCTCGGTATCCCACGGCAGGTCGGTGGTTGCGTTCCATTGGCCGACCTTGGCCTTTTCGTAGAGCTTGCGCAGCGCCGGCCGGCTGAGCGAGTAGTCCCACGTGAAGATCGTGTCCGCGTTGTTCTTGACGATGTGGGCGATCTCGTTGGCATCATGCGTGGGGATGGCCAAGATGGCGTCGATGTCGTTGATCTCGGCGCGGCCGATGATCGTTTCGGTGTCGTTGTGGGTGACAGTCATGGTCAGCTCCTAGTGAGGGATGGCTGGAAGGCGGGGAGGATGAAGGCATGGATGAAGGCTCGGGCGGATTCGGGCTCGCCGAGGTCGACTTGCTCGGACGGTGCCAGGAAGTAGCTGATGACCAGACGAGACAGCAGCTCGACCAGGCGGGCGCCCTCGCGTCGCGGCAGATAGCCATCGACCAGAGGGGCCAAGAACACGGTCGCAACCCGAATGATGCGCGGTACGCCCTCGACGGTGAGCTGGCCCAGGGTGTCGCCGGGCTCCGAGGCGAGCATCAACGAGAGGTGCTGATCGCTGCGCAATTCGTGTGTCGCATGCATGACACAGCGCACCATCAGGTCTTCGAAGTCGACCGCACCATCGAGGTGGGCGCTCAATCGGGTGAAGAAGTCCTCGAGCTCGCGTACTCGCAACGCTTCGAACAGAATGTCTTTGCCGCCGGGGAACATGCGGTACAAGGTCGCTCGCGAGACGCCGGCTTCGTTGGCGATGTCTTCGATCGTGACCTTGGCGAGGCCCCACCGCTCGCAGCACGACTTGGCCGCATCGAGGACGCGCAACTCGGCCGGGTCAACAGTCATTCGTGAGACAGTAAGACACTCTGTGTCTCACTGTCAAGGGTGCGATCGGTCAAGATTGCATCAAACAGGCCCGGCTAGGCTGCCCATTCAGCGTGAACACCTGGAGGAGAACAATGAAACGATCGACCTTGGCCGCCCTGGTAGCCGGCTCATTGCTGCTGATCTCATGCGGCGACGACGAAACACCAGCCGCCGAATCGGGCGACACGACCGCGTCAGCGGATCCGGCCGCCTGCGCAGCGAGTAACACCATCACCGCCGACAAGTTGACCATCGCCACGGGTGAGCCGGCGTTCCCTCCGTACGTCATCAACGACGCCACACCCGAGGACGGGCAGGGCTTCGAGGCCGCCGTCGCAATGGCGGTCGCCAGGGAGTTGGGATTCGATGCGACCAAGGTGTCGTGGACGCGCACACCGTTCGATGCCGCGATTGCCCCAGGCCCGAAGGATTTCGACTTCAACCTGCAGCAGTACGGGATCACCGACGAGCGCAAGCAGGTCGTCGATATGAGCGAGGGTTACTACACCTCGGCCCAGGCAATCTTCGGTCTTGCCGATTCGCCCGCCGCCAGCGCCAAGACGCTCGCCGACCTCCAAGGTCTGAAGATCGGAGTCGCCTCCGGCACCACCAGCCTCACCTACGTCGAAGAGACCATCAAGCCGACTTCGGAGCCGTTCATCTTCACGGACAATGCCGCGGCCAAGCAGGCACTCGAATCGAACCAAATCGACGCCATCGTGTCCGATCTACCGACCGCGCTCTTCATCACCGCCGTCGAGATCGAGGGCACCAAGGTCTTCGGACAGATTGAAGGCAGCGGCACCGACGAGTTCGGACTCCTGTTGGCCAAAGACAGCAAACTCACGCCGTGCGTGAACGCTGCACTCAAGGTCCTCAAGGATTCCGGGGAACTGGCCACGATCACTACGACGTGGATGGCCGAGTATGCAGAAGCCCCGCTGATCACGCTCAGCTGATCGACGTATGACCCAGCAGCCCGGTGCCGACGCACTCGCGCCGGCACCGGCGCGGTCTGGCCTCACGCGTCGCCAGATCTTCGAGCGTCGCCAGCGCCGGCGCGCAAACCGCGTTGCAGCCCTCAGCACGACCATCGTGCTCGCCGCCATCGTCTTCCTCATACCGCTCACGCCCGGATGGGACAACGTGCGGAAGTCGTTCTTCGACGGCGGAGTATTCCGGAGCTCCTTCCGACCGATCCTGCGCGCGTTCGCGTACGACGTGCAGATCTTCGTGTGGTGTGCGCCGAGCATCGTGATCGTCGGCTTGCTGATCTCCCTTGCCCGAGGCGTTCGCAACCCGGCCTTCTATCCGCTGCGACTGGGCGCCACTGTGTACACCGACGTCGTCCGCGGGGTGCCGGTACTGCTGTGGATCTTCCTGATCGGCTTCGGCGTAGTCGGGCTGATCAATAGCCGCTCGTTCTTCGGCAGCTACACGATGTGGGGCTCGGTGGCATTGGTGATGGTTTACTCGGCATACGTCTCGGAGGTTTTTCGCGCCGGCATCGAGAGCATCCACGAGAGCCAACGCGCCGCAGCGCGATCGCTCGGCCTGTCCGGTCGTCAGACGATGCGTCACGTCGTGCTGCCACAAGCCGTCCGTCGTGTTGTCCCGCCGCTGATGAACGACTTCATCAGCCTGCAGAAAGACGTCGCCCTCATCAGCTTGCTGGGTCCCGTCGAAGCCTTGCGGCGGGCCACCGTCATCAAGGATCGCACGTTCAACTTCACGCCCTACCTCGCCGCGGCCGTGCTGTTTCTGTGCATCAGCATCCCCCTCACTCGGCTGACCGACTACCTGTTCGCCCGCGAGCGTCGACGCACGAGCGGAACCCTGGTCGGATGAGCACACCCAAACTGAGCGTGCAGTCGGTCACCAAATCGTTCGGAACCAAGAAGGTTCTCGATGACATCACCCTCGACGTCGACGACCACGAAGTGCTCTGCCTCATCGGTGCGTCTGGTTCGGGCAAGAGCACCCTGCTGCGCTGCCTGAATCTGCTCGAACCGATCGACGACGGGCTCATCTACCTCGACAACATCGACATCAGCGAGCCGGGAATCGATGCCGACCCGATCCGAGCTCGCATTGGCATGGTTTTCCAGAGCTACAACCTGTTTCCACATATGTCGGTGATGGCCAACATCGTGCTTGCTCCCGTTCGCGTGCGAGGCGTGTCGCGGTCAGACGCAGCCGATGCCGCACTTCAGCTGCTGCATCGTTTCGGTCTGGCCGACAAGCGCGACGCCTACCCCGATCAGCTCTCGGGCGGCGAACAGCAGCGAGCCGCCATCGTTCGAGCGTTGGCGATGAACCCGGAAATCATGCTGCTCGACGAAGTGACTGCGGCCCTCGACCCGGTTCTGGTAGGCGAAGTTTTGAACGTGGTGCGCGAGATGCGCGTCTCGGGGATGACCATGTTGATTGCCACTCATGAGATGGGTTTCGCCCGCGAGATCGCCGACCGCGTCTGCTTCCTGCAGGGTGGGCGGATTCTCGAGCAAGGCCCGCCAGCTGCCATGTTCACGGCGCCCGAGCGACCCGAGACTCGTGATTTCCTGGCGAGGGTGATCGCCTCGGGCCGGCTCTAGCCCGTTATCGTCGGCGTGTGAACACGACAGCGGCAGACGAGGTCATCGAGCCGTACCAGCGACCGGCGTATGGTCCGTTCCTGCTCGTCGTGTTCGTCGGTTTGGTCGTCTGCACCAACATCGCCAACATCGTGTTCGCACGATGGGTGAAGACCCAGCCCGAGCAACTGATCATGCTGTCGTCGCGGAACCGATACCTGATCGGGGCGGTTGGGGCGGGCATCTCGCCGTTCGCCTTCGTCGTGATCGCCACCGCTCGGCTGACGCTGGCGGCAGCGGTGTGCCACTTCCTCGGGCGGGCGTACGGCGACCATGCCCTGCGGTGGTTCTCGCGATTCCTCGGTATGGCCCCCGAGGCAGTCGACCGCTTCGAATCGCAATACCGCTCGGCCGAATGGGTGCTGATCCCGATCTTCGTCGGCAGCAACATCGTGTTCGTGCTCAGCGGGATGGTGCGCACGCGTTGGCGGCGCATCGTGCCCCTGCTGCTCATCGGCATCGCAGGAAGGCTGGCAGTGCTGTGGTGGCTCGCCAAGCAATTCGAGTCCGAGGTCAAGTCGGCAATTGACTTCCTGCAGCGCTACCAGCTACCGATCATCATCGGATCCATCGTGATCGTCGTGCTCACCAACGTCGCCAACTTCCGCCGTGGCCGCGGTTAGCGACATCGCCGCGATGCTCTGGTAGACATGATCCATGGCTCAGACTTCACTCGGGGGCAACCCTGTCAACACCATCGGCGACCTTCCTGCTGTCGGCTCGTCCACTCCCTCGTTCACCCTCACCAAGGCTGATCTCACCGACATCACGCCCGCCGACCTTGCCGGCCAACGCGTCGTCCTCAATATTTTTCCGAGTCTCGACACCAAGACCTGCGCGATGTCGGTGCGCAAGTTCAACGAGCTGGCATCAAGCCTTGATAACACCACCGTGTTGTGCGTTTCTGCCGACCTGCCATTCGCACAGGGGCGGTTCTGCGGCGCCGAAGGATTGACCAACGTCGTCACTGCGTCGACCTTCCGAAGTGACTTCGGGTCGACCTATGGTGTCCAACTGGTCGACAGCAAGATGGCCGGTCTCATGGCCCGCTCCGTTGTCGTGCTCGACGAGGGCGGCACGGTCTTGTATACCCAGCTCGTGCCGTCGATCGGCGAAGAGCCTGACTACGACGCTGCGGTGGCCGCTCTCGGCTAGACGGCGGCTACATCCCAAGCATCGAATCGAGGCCAAGGGTCAAGCCCGGGTGTTCGGCGATGTGCTTGCAGCCCAGGACTACCCCGGGCATGTAGCTGGCGTTGTCGTAGCTGTCCTGGCGGATGGTCAGCGTCTGCCCATGAGCGCCGAGGATGACTTCTTGGTGGGCGACAAGGCCGCGCATGCGTACCGAGTGCATCCGAATTCCCGCCGGGCCAACGCCGCCGCGGGCGCCGGGATAGATCTCGTGTTGGGTCGGATCGGCTGTCCACTCCCCCGACGCGGCGGCCATCCGCTTCGCCGTCGAGACTGCAGTACCCGACGGCGCATCAATCTTTTCGTCGTGATGCAGCTCGATGATCTCGGCGCTGTCGAAGTATGGCGCCGCCAGTTCTGCAAAGCGCATCATCAGCACCGCGCTGATGGCGAAGTTTGATGCGATCAGACAGTTGCTGCCGCTGAACTCCTGGCGGAAGCTGGCGAGGTCGGTGTCATCGAACCCGGTTGTTCCGACGACCGCATGTACACCGTGCATCGCCAGCCATGGCAGCGTGACGCGCGCTGCTTCTGCGACCGTGAAGTCGACGACCACTTCGCATCCGGCATCGGCCAGCGATCGCAGGTCGCCGGTGACGGTGACGCCATGGAGGGTTTCGCCCACCGAGTTTCGAGCGACCGCAGCAACCAAGTCGAGGTCGTGGTCGAGGGCCACGGCAGCGCACACCATCCGCCCCATGCGCCCGCCGGCTCCGACGACACCAACCTTGATCTGCGACATTCCCGTGACCGTAGCGTCCGGTGAGGAACGTGATGGCAGCTACTTGACCTTTATGTGGAGCACGGAGCCCGCCACCATGGTCGTGTTTGGTGCTGGGCTCTGTTCGAGGACCGTGCCGACAGCGCCCGTCGACGAGTTGCCCGGCTCCTCGATCAGGGTCCAGCCGTTGGCTTGGGCATCTGATCGAGCCTTGGAGATGGTGCCGTTCACATAGTTGCCGAGCGGCGCGGGGTGCAATGCCGCCAATGTCGCGTTCGCCGCATCCAACCGGCCTTGCACTGTCTTGAGAGATGCCTCGGTCTGGGTCAACGAAGCGTTGGCAGTATCCAATTGAGCTGTGGCTGTATCGAGGTCGGCCTGCAACTTGGCAACCTGGGCCTTGTTCGCATCGAGTTCAGCCTGCAGGTCGTTGGTCGTACCTCCATCGGTACCAACTTGTGCCGCTAGAACGTCCCGCTCCGCTTGGGCTTGCGCCAAGGAGGCTTGCGCGTCAGCAAGGTCTTGCGCCGCTTTGGTCTGCGCTGCTGTGAGGAGTGCGACCTGATTTTGTAGATCCGTCAGCGTCGCGGTCGGGGTGACGGTCGAGTCCAACGGCTGTGTGCTCGATGCGACGGTCGTCGTTTCGGCGTCACGACCGTTGCCGATCAGGAAGCCGACGAGACCGCCGACGATGAGAGCGAGAAGTGCAACGAGGTAGGGCCATGCCTGT
>JANOJI010000630.1:0-2676 GCA_031408175.1 Ilumatobacteraceae bacterium | reverse complement strand
ATGACGCAGAAGGCGGCGCCGGCCCGGAATACGCCGACCATCAACAGGATGGCCTCGGTGTGGATGGTGACGCTCAGGTCGTTCCGCCGGGCCGCGTTCTTGGAGTTCGGCTCCTCGTCCTTCTTGATGATGATCGACGTGATCTGGTGGAGCAGGCCGAGCCGGTAGTAGCGCTCGAGGAAGTCCTTGAGCATCCACATGTCGGCCTTCTTGAACACACCGACTCACAACTTGTGTCGTCAGCCCATCGTGAGGACGTCGGTGCTCCGGCCGTCCTGGCCGATGGTCTCCCAGCGAGTCGTGACGAGTGCCACAACGATGACGATCGGACTCGAGATCACGATCGGGCTCCACCAGACAGCGAACATCGAGACGCACGCGGGCACGCAGATCAGTGCCAGACCCGACAATGGGCGTCGGTACCGCGCGACCAACCCGAGCGGTGTGAGGACGCCGCAGACGATCAGGACGAGACCGAGACGGTTCCAATCGGGCTCGTCGGAACCGTCGAACTGCCCGAAAAAGCACTTCCACCCAGGGCGCGGAGCGTTACCACCTGTACGGCAATGATCGCGGTGGCGATGCGAAACGTTCGGTTGACGGCCATGGGTGCTCCTCGGCTGGAGTTGGGTGTGGCACGCCGCGTGCGGTGTCGCCATGCCAGGTCAGATGGAATACCACCGCCGAGGCGGCCGATCGTTGCGAGGCTCGTGTGAATCTGAACGCCGCCCGTGTGCCTTGCGTCGTGATCGGCGTGCTCCCACAGGTCGCTGGCGATCTCGTCGCGGCGGGTATCTCGTGACGCAGGAGCGAGCCCATGCGTGTAGCACCGCGTCCAGGCCATCGTCAGTCGAGCGCCGAACAACGGCCGCGACGAAGTCACGATGACTCGATTCCGAGTCGGCGAACCGGCGTCCGGCGTGGATCAGCTTCGACCGCGGCGTCAGTGAGTGCACGTTCGCCGGCGACCGTGATCGAGTACAGCCGCCGCCGCGGCCGACCCGCAACCAGAGCCGTATCGGCCTTCTCCCACTTCGACGCCAGCAGCCCGCCGTCGGCCAAGCGCCCGAGGGCCTTGTACAAGGTGCCGTGGGCCGTGAGTCGCTGCGAACCCTTTGCATCGGCCAACATTCGAGCCAGTTCGAACCCATGGAACTCGGCGCGGCCGTCCATGGCACACCGCACGGCGGCACCGAGAATGCTCACCTCGAGAGGAAGCAGTGCACCAGGCTTTCGTCGCATTCCGACTTTATACAGTCATATCTTCCTATAGTCAGGGGCAGCCGCCAAGTGTCAACTCACGAAGTCGCCGTCGCGCAGCCGAGCTGCTAACCGTGCCGCAATATCTGCTGCGTTGGGGACGTGTCCACTGGTCGAGGCCGACCTCAGCGAGGCCAGTTCTCGGTCGAGCTCGATGCGCCCATCGTCGTCGAGATTGACGAGACGATCAGCGATCCATTCGAGCACCGCAACTTCGCCCACAACGCCGCCGAACCGTCGGATGTCAGCCTTACTGAACGGCCGTTCCCACGCAAAGGTCTTGCCGCGGCAACCGACCACGTGCGGGTGTCGTAACGCTCGCCTTCGGTCACCTCCGGCAAGTCCATGGCGACGCGGGCGACCTCGTCGAGACTCACCATTCCGGCACCGTACACCTGCCCGCCTTGTTGCCCGAAGGTGCGTGCGGCCGTGCTGGCCGAGGCGCAAAATCGCAGCCATGACGACGTGGAATCAATCAGGTGGGGATTTCGGCGAACTGTGGGGGGAAACCCTTCAAGAGCCCTACGACGAGATGACCGGCTGGGGCCTCGACGAGGTCGGCCGGTGTAGCTGGCAACCGGTGCTGAACCTCAACTGGGATGACAACCAGGTGGTCACCAGCGGGACCCTGGCCGTCGATCTCGAAGTGCTGGTGCCGGCCTGGGCGAGGCTCAGCGACGCCAACGACGCCGTGCGCGCCGAGTGGAACCGCTGGTCCGAGGCGCTGATGACGCACGAGACGGGCCACGCCAATCTGGTCTATCAGTACCTCGACAACTTCGAGGATTCGCTCGTGGGCATGGCCCAGGACGATGCCTGGGCGGCCTTCGAGCAACGCAAGACCGACCTGCAAACGGCCAGCAACGACTACGACTCGTCGACCAACCACGGCATCAGCCAGGGCACCACGCTCGACACCAGCGTCACGTGAGGTCCACCGCACACCCTTTCGACTAGCAGCCTGGTCGGGCGCGAAACGCCAACTGGGCTTGCCGATATCGCACCCACGGGCCCCGTTGGGTGCGAAAATTCGCCTGAGGTTGCCCGAATCGCGCCCACACCGGCTGTGGGTCCGTCGGACGATGCATGAGTCGACGATTCGGACGGTGATCCGCTGTTCCCTTGCCCTCGGGCGAGAGCCATCCGGTCGCCGACGCCTACACGGTCACCATCGACCTCACCACGGGCGACGGCGTCACGCAACGAGTCGACAGCCACGTGATCCGCATGGAGAATCTGTACCGCTGGTTCACCATCTGCGAGTAGTCAGGTTGCGAGTAGTCAAGGCCGCGACTCGATGTCGCCACGGAACTCGCCTGTGATCGCGTCGACGGCCGCGCCGACGGTCGGCATGAACCGCTCCGGCCCAAATCGTTCGGCGAGGTGATAGCGCCGGATCCGATCCTTCACCGGATC
>JANOJI010000605.1:0-1779 GCA_031408175.1 Ilumatobacteraceae bacterium | reverse complement strand
ACCACTCGCGCCTCGAGCGGAACCGCCTCGCCGGCCAGTCCCGACGGGTAGCCGTTGCCGTCCAAGCGCTCGTGATGGTGGAGGATCACAGGCAGGACCTCGCGAAGCGATGGGGCAGTCGAGGCGAGCTCCCAGCCGAGTTGTGGATGAGTTTCGACGATCTTGCGCTCCTCTGCCGTCAACGCACCCGGCTTGTTGAGGATGTGATCGGGAATCGCAATCTTGCCAAGGTCGTGAAGGTACGCCCCGCGGGCGATGACCCGCAGGCGATCCGATGGCAGCGACATTTGCAGACCAAGTTCGACCGCGAGCTCAGCCGTTCGCTCGCTGTGGCCATGGGTGTACGAGTCCTTGACTTCGACCGCCTTGACGAGTGTCGACAGCGCCGCTGGATAGCCGCGGACGATGTGTGCGAACGGATCATCGATGAACACGTCAGCCAAGACGCCGGCGACGGCACTTTGTCGCCGGCCGCGCACGACCACGGCGTACACGGCAGCACCGAAACCGGCGAAGAGATAGAGGTGGTAGTCCCACCACGACAGCTGTGCGAACTTGCCGTGCTCGAAAGCCAGCACAGATCCCACCGACATCGCGGCGGCAAGTACGAGCGCCAACTGCACTGGGTCCTTGCCGAGATGCCATCGCCGACCGTGTCGCCAGATCGCAACAAGCATCAAGGCAATGATCGTCGCCGACAGCACGCCCAGGATCGCGTTTTCATGGGCGAACCGGCTGTCGCCGTGAAAGCGGGTCGGATCGACCACTACTGCGGCGACGAATACCGTCGCAGGGACCAGCGGTGTCATCACTGCGAGGAGTGGATGACGCCCGACCCAACGATTCAATCCGCGATCCTGCCGATGGCCAGCGAGCAGCAAGCACACCGCGAAGCCGGCGAGTGCGGCATACGGCAGCCGTCCAACCCAAGTGTTCGACGGGTGATGCAGTGCTCCCGGAGTACTGAGGCCATGCCCGACCATGAACAGCCCGACGAATGAACAGCCGAGAGCCAACCACACAACTCCCGATTGCGGCGTCTGAGTGGCTGACACGACCGCAACAGCGGCGACGAAGAGAGCGCAGGCGGCGATCGCAGACACCATCACCATGTGACCGCTTGGCGAGAACCAGCTCGGGTCGAAACCCGGAAACACGCGCAAGAACACAAGCAGAGCAGTCGGTACCGCGAGCAGCAAAACGACCAACACCCACCGGCGAAGTATGTGGAGCATCACATCAGTCATCGGAACCTGCGGTGCGAGACTTGACTGATCTGTCGAGGGACCTTTGCCTCTCATCAGAATGCCAATTGCGGCCGATACTGTTGAGAACACGCAAGAGACGCCGCTGCGAGACCCGTCGCACCGGGATTCGGCAGTTGGGCTGAACTTGTCCAAGGCGCCGCCGTCGTGATCTCGAGCAAGAGGAGTTCCCCGGGTGACGAGGGTTGTTGATGAGATCGAAAACAAATGGGACGCCGCCGCCATGCTCGACGCGCTCCCGGAGCGGGTGAATCGTTACCGTCTTCCGGACCTCGAGATCGTGTACTGCAATGCCGCGTGGGCAGCCCAGTACCACGTCGACCCGGCTCAGGCGATCGGTCAGCCCTTGGATCGGTTCCTGTCCGAGGACGAGTTGGTCGGCCTCCATTCACAGCTCGCCCTCCTCGGTCCCGACAACCCGATTCTGGTCGACACTGTCGCTCGCGCTGTGCCCAACACTGCTCACCAGTGGTTGGAATGGGCTGATCGCTACCTGATCGGCGCCGATGGCGGC
>JANOJI010000386.1:0-8784 GCA_031408175.1 Ilumatobacteraceae bacterium | reverse complement strand
CTCGAGCTGCGCGACGACCTGTACGACGATTTCTGCCTGACCCCGTTCCACCCCGTCGAGGTCGAGGCCCGGCTGCGACATCTGCTGTTCCAGGGCTTTGCCCAGGTCAAGACCGAGACGGTCGAGTACAGCGGCCTGGCGCTGAACGTCGAGACGTATCAGGCCTCGATCGAAGGCCGCCCGCTGGACCTCACCTACATGGAGTACGAGCTGCTGAAGTTCCTGGCCCAGAACCCCGGCAAGGTGTTCACCCGTGAAATCCTGCTGTCGCGGGTGTGGGGATACGAGTACTACGGCGGCGCCCGCACGGTCGATGTGCACGTGCGTCGCCTGCGCGCCAAGCTCGGCGAGGAGCAGGCCAATCTCATCCAGACGGTGCGCTCGGTGGGCTATCGCTTCGGCCAGAGCCGGTGGGGTTCGTAGGTAAATGGGCTGAACGCCCTATTTCGGAGTGACATCTGCTTCGTTATGCTCGCCTAACTTCTGATTGAAGGGACGGCCAATGGACCACCGAATTGAATCGCGCATAGCCGCGCTTGAAAGAGAGATCAGCAGCCTGAAGCGGGCGCTCGCCACCGAACCAGATGCCGGGCCGGTGACATCGGACCGCCGCGGCATGGTCAAGTTGCTCGCCGCCAGCGCTGTCGGAGCAGTGACCGGCGCAGCGCTCCTCGGAGCCAAACCCGCGGCCGCCAGTGACACCGATCACCTGATAGTGGGCGCTGCCCATACGGGCGAATCGGACACCAGCCTCACCACCTCGGCGGGCACTGCTTTGATCCTCCGCGCCAACGGCCCCACCGACGGCATCGGCCTCGAAGCCTTCGGTGAGCGGGCCAATGCCTTGTTCAACGGCACCGGAGAGAGTCCGGTCGGCCTGGGCGCCACGCTCGGTTCGCTGTACGTCGACGGTGTCGGTAACTGGTGGGGTGCAGTCACCACCGAAGTGACCGGTGCCGTGTGGCGCAAGCTGGCGGGCCCCAGCACGGCCGGGCAGCTGCACGTCTTGCCTGCTCCCGTGCGCGTCTACGACTCGCGGGCGGGCGAACTCCCTGCCACCGAACCGAAGGCACAGACGCAGGTCAATGTCCCCAGGACCATCGACACCAGGCAGAGCTCCAGCGGCGTGCCGGATGCAGCAGCGGCGGTGCTGATCACCCTCACCGTCGTCGGGCCGGCCTCGGCTGGCTTCGCGTCGGCGTGGCCCTCCGGAGATTTCCCCGGCACGTCGACCATCAACTTCGTGCCAGGTCAGAGCATCGCCACCACGACCACGGTCGGATGCGGCCCGCTGGGCAGCATTCAGATCCTGTCGAACAGCGTCACCGACTTCCTGGTCGACGTGATCGGCTTCTACCAGTAGCGGTTAGGCAACAACGGTCAGGCAAGCGCTGCCGAGACCAGATCGGCGAACACCAACGTGCCTTTCTGATTGGGATGAATGTGGTCGGTGCGCAGGATCGACGCCTGCGGATCCGACGCCAGATCGAACCACGACAGCACCGTGGAATTACCACGTGCGGCGGCTCGCTCGCGAAGCACTTGGTTGAACAGTTTGGTGGCACCGAGTTGGATGGGGTTGTACACATCGACCCACACGATCGGCACCGTCGGTTCGGGCATCGACATCATCTGATCGATCAGCCCGGCGTACGCCTGGGCGTCGTCGTACTTGCCCACGTCGTTGGTGCCCATTGCAATCGCCCACACGTCGGGCCGGACACCCTCGGAGATCATCGTGAACAGCGTCTTGACACCTGACAGCGGTTCGCCCTTGCCGTCGCCGACGGCAATGCGCCTGCTGACCTCGGCCTCGATCGTGATCTCGGTGAAACCCTTCGTCTCCAGAACCGATGTCAGCGATGGAGACGACGCCTTGGTGATCGAGTCGCCGACCATGGCGAACTTGGTGCGGACGACCTCGAGGGCCGGCAGCAGGCCGACGCCCTCTGGCGACTCGGGAGCGGCAGGGATTTCGATCTTGTCAGAGGCCGACGAGCGCACGCCACCTTCGGTGCATGCTGCGATCGCAGCGAGCAAACCAGTCGACGCGCCGGCGCGCAACAAGGTTCGACGAGTGATCCGCATCGCACCATTCTGGCCGGTCGACCCGCCAAAACCGCGTCAACCGCGTACGGCCGACACCGCTGTGAACATGCCGAACACCACGAACAGCGCTCCAGCAGCGCGTTGCACGGTGCGCACCGGAAGCCGCCGTTCGAGCCACTTACCAGCGAGAACGGCCAGGATCGCGACCACGATATGGGCGACGATCGAGCCGGCCGCGACCGCAGCCGCGTAGCCACGGTCAGCAACGATCCCGATCGTTGCCAGCTGGGTGAAGTCACCGAACTCGGCGACGCCGATGATCAACGCCGAGCGACCGATGACGCCCCACGCGCTGTGCACAGGCGCGGCGCGAATGTCGCTGTCGTCGTGATGCCCACGCAGCAGCAGCACACCGCCGACAACGAACACTGCGGCAACACCGAGCTGTGTCGGTGTGCGCGGCAGGCGTCGCAGCGCCTCGCCCACGGCCGCGGCGAGCACCGAATGAACCACCATCGCCAAGGTCACACCGATCACCACGGCCATCGGGCGGCGGTAGCGGGTCGACAGGATGATCGTGGCGAACATCGTCTTGTCGGGTAGCTCCGCCAGGAAGACGACGCCGAAGGCAACCAGGAATGCCTGCACTGCGAGTGGCATCAGTCGGCGAGACGCTGAATTCGTGCCGCATGCTGCGCGTGGATGCGCAGCACATGGTCAATGTCGCTGTGCACGAGGCTGCCCTGGCGGACAACGAAGCGGCCGTTGACGATCGTGTGCCAGGCCGAGACCGGACCGCAGCGCAGCCAGGCTTCGATCGGGTCGGCCAGCGCGCCGGCGAATGCCGGCCCCGTCAGGCGCCAGACGGCGAGGTCGGCCACCGCTCCGGGTGCAATGACGCCGATCTCGCCCGTTCGACCGAGACATGCCGCCCCGCCCAATGTCGCGCATTCCAATGCCATGCGCGCTGTGCCGGCGTGCGCACCGTCGCGCAACTTGGCCAGCAGCATCGCCTGGCGCGCTTCGAGCCACAGCGAGGCGCTATCGGCCGACGACGATCCATCCACGCCAAGCCCAACCGGCACCCCCGCCGCACGAAGTTGAACCACGGGCGCGAGCCCCGACGACAGGATCAAGTTGCTGCTCGGACAGTGGGCCACACCGACACCTGCTTCGCCGAGCCGGGCGATCTCGTGGTCGTCCGGCATCACGCAATGGGCAACCCACGTGCGATCGTGACACCAGCCGGTGCGCTCCAGATATTCCATCGGACGGCAGCCGAACTGGCTCAGTGAGAACGCATCGTCCTCGGCGTTCTCGGCAAAATGAGTGTGCAGGCGAACGTCGAGGTGCTCGGCGAGCTCCGCCGTTCGCACCATCAAGGCTTCGGTGACGGTGAAGGGGCTGCACGGCGCCAAGGCCACGCGCACCATGGCCCCGTGCGAGCGATCGTGATGGCGGGCGACGGCCTGCTCGCACGCAGCGAGGATCTCGTCGTCGGCGGCGACGACATCGTCGGGTGGCAGGCCGCCGTCTTTCTCGCTCAACGACATCGAACCGCGCGTGGGGTGGAAGCGCATTCCGAGTTCGGTGGCCGCGGCGATCTCGGCCGACAACAGGTCTCCAGCGTTCCGAGGATGCAGATACAGGTGGTCACTCGACGTCGTGCAGCCACTGAGGGCAAGCTCGGCGAGGCCGACGAACGCACTGGCATACACCGCTTCGGCGTCGATCGCCCGCCACAGCGGATACAGCGATTGCAGCCAGCCGAACAACGGCTTGTCGGTCATCGGCGGATAGGCGCGCGTGAGGTTCTGGAACATGTGATGGTGAGTGTTGACCAGGCCCGGCGTGACGAGGCATTCGCCGGCGTCGATCGTCTCGGTAGCAGCGGGCTCCGGCTCAGACGACGCGCCGACCGCGCTGATCAATCCGCCGTCGATCGCCACCCACCCGCCGGCAAGCTCGCGGCGATCGCCATCCATCGTGGCCAGCATGCGTGCCCCGCGAATCAGCAGGTCGGTCACGGCTCAGGCCAACGAGTCGACGATGATGCGGATGTCGTCGATCGACGTGAGTGGATTGATGATGCACAGTCTCAGCACCATCTCCCCGTTCCACGACGTCGGCGTGACGAAGGCGATGCCGTCATCGAGCAGTCGGTCGCTCCACGCCTCGTACTCGAGCGCGCCCCAACCCGTGCGACGAAACAGCAAGATGCTGAGTTCGGGCTCCATGATCAGTTCGAGATAAGCAGCGTCGTCGATCAGCCTGGCCCCCTGGCGCGAGACGTCGAGGGCAGTCTCGATCGCGTCGCGGTAGGCCTCGGTGCCATAGGTCGCCAGGCTGAACCAGAACGGCAAACCGCGGGCCCGGCGCGACAGATGATGGGCGAAGTCGCTGGGATTCCACTCGTGGTCGTCGATGCTGTCGCCGGTGTGCAGCACGTCGAGATACTCGGCGTGTTGCGTGTGCGCGGCCCGCCCGACGTTGGGATCGCGATACACCAACGCGCAGCAGTCGAACGGGGCGAACAGCCATTTGTGCGGGTCCACGATGAAGCTGTCGGCGTGCTCGATTCCGCTGTAGCGATCGCGCACGCTGGGTGCAGCGAGTCCTGCGCCGCCGTACGCACCGTCGACATGCATCCACACATCGAACTCGGCGCACACCTCGGCCACGCCGGCCAGGTCGTCGATCACACCGGCGTTGGTGGTCCCAGCCGTCGACACGATGGCAAAGACGCGGTCGCGGTCATCCTGCGACAGTTCCAACATCGTGTTGCGCAGGGCTGTACCCCACATGCGACCGTGATCGTCGGCAGGCACCAGCACGACGTCGGCATCGATCGCCCTGGCCGCCGAGCCAACGCTGCTGTGTGCACCCTTGCCGGTCAGCAGCAGGCCACGAGTTCTGTCGTGGGCGCCCGCAGCACGGTGACGCCATCGGAAGCGTGCGGCGATCAGCGCGCTGAGGTTGCCCGCCGTGCCACCGGTGACGAACACTCCGCCCGCTGACGCGGGGAAGCCGAGGAGGTCGGCGATGTACCGCAGCGCCTCGTTCTCGGCGTAGACCGCTCCGCCTCCCTCGAGCCAGGACCCGCCGTAGATGCTCGAGGCACCCACGACCAGGTCGAACAGGATCGCTGCCTCGGTCGGGGCCGCCGGCACGAACGACAAGAACCGCGGATGGTCGATCGAGATGCTTGCCGGACCCAGGACGTCGGCGAAGATGCGCAGCGCTTCCAGCCCCCCGATGCCGTTGGCGGTCACGGTCTTGCCGACCATCGCCCGCAACTCGGCAGCGGGGCGGGTCTTGTCGAGTGGTGGTGGGTCCAGGCGCATGCGCTCGACCGCGTACCGCACCACAGCCTGCGTCAACACTTCGGTCGACCGGTCGTGACGATGCATGGTCACACGTTGAGATCGAGCAGCTCGCTGCCCTCGTGGCGGACCTCGGCATCGTTGTTGAGGACCACGCCGAGCACAACCGCAATGGCTGCGCTGCCCATGCACACCAGCACCGGGAGGAGCAGCAGCACGACGACGATTGCGATTGCGCCAGGCACGGCGGTCACCCTACTGGCTTGTACGCCCAGGCCTCAATCTCCACTGCCCCGCCCGCGGGCAGGGCCGCGACCCCGATGGTGCTGCGTGCCGGGCGATGGTCACCGAAGCCGGCGACGTAGGCATCGTTGAACGTTGCGAAGGTATCCATGTCGGTCAAGAAGCACAGCGTCTTGGCGATGTCGGACAGCTCGGCCCCAACGCTGGCCAGTTGGTCCTTCAGGTTCTCCATGGCCTTCGCGGTTTGGGCGGCGACGCCACCGGCGACGATCGTGCCGTCCTGCATCCCGAGTTGGCCGCTGACGATGATCCAATCACCAGCGCGGACGACGGGCGTGTACGGGCCAAGAGGTTTGCTCATGTGCGCATCGTAGGCGCGACTTCTACACTGTTGACGATGTCGATATCGCGCCGCCACCTCCTTGCCGGCGCCGGTGCGCTGCTGGTCGTTGCTGGATGTGGCGACGATTCCTCTCCGGCTTCTGAGGCTTCTGCTGTTCCGACCGGCGGAAGCGAGCCCGACCCGGCCACGACCGGGTTCACCATTGCCCAGCGGTATCCGAGCAATACGTTCGTGCCCGGCGCAGTGCGCCTGCCGATCTCACTCGCCAGCAAGGGCAGCCTGCTCACGACCGGTCCTGCGGTCCTTGACGGGCGAGTGCTCGATAGCAACGACCAGCAGATCGCCACTGTCAGGGCGCCGATCCACGCAACCGATCTGGTCATCCCGTACTGGGCGGTCAACGTGCAGATCGACCAGCCGGGAATTTTCACCTTGCGTCTCGATGGCGACGATGGCTTCGGGGCAGCATTCATGGTCACCGATCCTTCCGCCGTGACCGTGCCGTACATCGGGTCGCTGCTACCCCCGTTCGATACGCCGACGGTCGACGACCACCGTGGCGTCGAGCCGTATTGCACGCTGACCCCCAACCCGTGCCCGCTGCACGACATCACCCTCACCCAGGCGATGACATCGGGGAAACCCGTGGCCTACATGATCGGCACGCCTGCGCACTGCCAGACCGGCACGTGTGCGCCCGGACTGGAGTTCTTGATCAAGGCCCATGATCGGCTCGGGGATGCGATCGCGATGGTGCACGCCGAGGTATATGCCGACGACGCTGCCACCACCGTTGCGCCGGCGGTCGACGCCCTAGGACTGGACTACGAGCCGGTGCTCTACCTCTGCGGAATCGACGGCATCGTGAAGGACCGGATCGACGTGGTCTGGGGTCAGATCGAGCTCGACGAGCGGCTCGATGCGTTCCTGGCCTGAGGCCTCAGCTGAAGCTTGAACCGCAGCCGCACGTGCGACTGGCATTGGGGTTGTTTATCGAGAACCCGGCCTGATTGAGGCCATCTTTGTAATCGAGCGTGGCACCCTCGAGCATCTGCGCAGATGTTGAGTCGACGACGACGTTGACGGTCGCGCCCGGATTGCCGAACGTGGCCTTCTCATCGTCGGCCGCGACGTCACCATCGAAGAACATCTCGTACGAGAATCCACTGCATCCGCCGGGACGCACTGCGACGCGCAACGCCAGTTCGAGGTCGCCTTCGGCCTCGAGCAGTTCCTTGACTTTGACGGCTGCGGTATCGGTGAGCGTGATCACGGTATGGCTCCTCCTGCGGTTGGAAGCATTGTAACGAGCTGCAACCGTAGAATCGATGCTGTGATTCCCAACCCGCCAGATGTGGAGACAGTCACCGCACTGCTGCGCGCTGTGATCGACCCCGAATTGGGCGCCGACATCGTCACATTGGGCATGGTTCCAGCGGTTGACGTGACGGCCGATGGCGTGGTCACGGTCGGTATCAAGCTGACGATTGGTGGCTGCCCGCTGCGTGCCCAGATCAAGAAAGACATCGAGACCAGGGTGGCCGTGCACCCAGGTGTCACCAAGGTGAAGATCGACTGGGGCGAGATGACCAGCGAAGAGCGCTCCGACGTCATGCTCAAGGCGCGTTGGAATGCCCGCGAGAACGCTCCTAACACCGAGGTGTCCGCATCGACGCGAATCTTGGCCATCGCCAGCGGCAAGGGTGGGGTCGGTAAGTCGTCGGTCACTGTCAACCTCGCCGCAGCCATCGCCGCCGAGGGCTTCACCGTTGGCGTGCTCGACGCTGACATCTGGGGATTCTCGGTACCACGACTGCTCGGCATCGACGATCGACTCGAGGCTGAGACCGTCGATGGTCGCGACAAGCCAATGATCATCCCGCGCACCTTGCCAATGGGTCGCGGGATGTTGAAGGTTGTCAGCACCGGCTTCCTGGTCGAAGAAGACACGGCATTGATGTGGCGAGGTCTCATGCTCAGTAAGGCCGTCGAGCAGTTTCTTCGCGACGTTCACTGGGGAGAGCTCGACTATCTGTTCATCGACATGCCACCCGGCACCGGCGATGTGCAGATGGGGTTGGCGCGGATGTTGCCGCGCACCGACCTGCTGATTGTCACGACGCCGGCGGTTGCCGCCCAGAAGGTCGCGGCTAGGGCCGCCGACATGGCCAGGCGCAGCTTCTTGCGGGTGTGCGGCGTGATCGAGAACATGTCGTCGTTCACCTGTGAACACGGCATCGAGTACGCCTTGTTCGGTACGGGCGGGGGTCAAGTGCTTGCCGACGATATCGGGGTCGAACTACTGGGCCGAGTGCCGCTCGAACCGGCGGTAGCCGCCGGTGGCGACGCCGGGCGACCGGTTGCGATCGATGGAACAGGGTTGGCTGCAGCCGAGTTCCGGGCGATTGCTCGCAAGATCATCGACGAGGTCGCGCCGCCGGTCAACATGGCCGGGTGTTCTGCACGAATGCTGTCGTTGGTTGTGGCGGCGCTCGACTCCGCCGATCAATCCAAGTCGGCCTAACCCAAGTCGGCCTAACCCAAGTCGGCCTAACCCAAGTCGGCGTAGTCGGGGTCGTCCGGTAGCGAGACTCCGCGAACACGCCCGGTGGCGTCCCGACGCATCCTGGGCAGGATCGGCGTGGGACGTTCGAGTTGTCGAGCTGCGGCCATCACCGACGCTGAGTCGTTGTGAGCGGCGAGGAATTCGAGGCTCTTGATCGTGGGCGGCATCATCGTCAACGCTCGTTGTTCCTGGCGGCGCAGGGCTTCTCGAGGGCCTACCCAGGTACTGGCGATGGTTTCGTTGTCGTCGTGCCGCGATGT
>JANOJI010000549.1:0-16638 GCA_031408175.1 Ilumatobacteraceae bacterium | reverse complement strand
GTTCCGCACCAAGCGCGAGACCGATGCGTATCTCGCCTCAGTGCGTGCCGACGTCGACCGCGGCTCGTGGATCGACCCCGACGCCGGCAAGGTGACGTTCGAGGAATACTCGTCGCGCTGGCTCGCCGAGCGACCACTGCGGCCGCGAACTCGCGAGCTGTACGAAGGGCAACTTCGGCTTCACATCCTCTCGGTGCTCGGCGAGACCGAGCTGGGCCAGATAACGCCGCTGCGCTCATCTATCAGCATGCAACACAGGGGCGCGACGCCGCGATCGCCGACAGCCTCAGCTCGATGATCACGGAGCACCGTTCCAAGAGCAGCGGGAGTTAGCCGTTGAGTAGTATGTCGGCGTGCAACGGGCGACACGGGGTCGGTTCGGCCCGCTGATCCTTTCAGCGGCGGTGGCGGTCAGCGCGTGTATCGGCGCGCCCGCATCCGAGACTGGATCATCTGGCGGCGACTCGGCCCCCTCATCGACTTCCGGCTCGATTCCAGTGCCGTCTTCGGCGAGCCTTGATCCGACGTCGGGGGTCGGTCAAACGATGCTCGCCGATCTCGTCCCAGCGAATCACTTCACCGGGCCCGGCACGCCGCTCGAGCTCCTCGTCGAGCCCTCCGAGGACGACGCCGTCCAGAAGGTGGTGGGCGCCACCGGGGGAGCCGTCTCGGCGACTGGACCTGACGGGACCCTTTACACACTCGAAGTTCCCGCCGGCGCACTCCTGATGGACACGTCTATCACCGTGACGCCGCTTGCCGACGTGACGGGCTACCCATTCGCAGCCGAGCCCGAGCATCGCGTAGGGGTCCACCTCGAACCGAACGGGCTGGAGTTCCAAGTCGAGGCGACCCTCACGATCCAGCCGCAGGGCGGTGTGACGCCCGGTTCCGTCGCCGTGCTGAGCTACCGCGGCCAGGGTCACGACGCCGGCGTCGAGCTGCCCGACGAGTCCGCTGACCGGTTGACGCTGCCCATCGACCACTTCAGCGGTTACACCGCGGTCTGGCCGATCAAGGAGCCCGAGTGGCGACAGCTCGCGCGCCAGCAGCAGGAACTCGCCGAATGGCGCCACACGAGTGAACTCAACACGTTGCTCGCGTTCCGACGCGGGCTCATTCTGGGTGGCGCCGACCCGGACACGCTTTTCTCGGATCGCGATCTCGCTCGCGAGTACATGCCGTTGTTCGTCAGGGAGATCCTGCAACCGAGGCTCGAAGCGGCCGGGGTCGCCTGCAGCGAGGGCCAGCGTGCCATCGCCACATGGTTCGGCTTCTGGCGTACGCTCCAGCTTCTCGGGGTCGCGGATGATCCGGCGTACTTCCCGACGATCGGCGCGACGACCTACACGCGAGCGAGCGATCTGCCCGAGGCGGTGCTTCAGAACACGGTCACCACCTGCCAGCGCGAGGCACTCCAGCGTTGCCTTGCAACCGGTGACTTCTTCGGGCTGTATCGCGTGTTCTTCTCGCTTCTGCGCGTGATCGAACTTCTCGGGCGTGAAATGGACCCAGAGTGGGGCCGGCAGCTCCTCGATGACGCCGATCGGTGCGGACGCTGGAAGCTGGAGATGGCGACGACGTTCGTGGTCGAGGAACTGCCGGACGCGTGCTGCGCACCCACCGGGTCGTTCGACAGCACGATCGATCTGCGGTGGAAGGCCGGCGACGGTGTCGACGTGCTCACGAGGATCATAAATGCGAAGATCGAGGGCGAGGGGGATATGGAGCGGCTGAGTATCCAGTTCGGCGGCGCGTTGTGTCACGTGACGACGACGACGCCCCAACAGCTTGACCAGGCCGTGGCGAAGCTCACCTCCCTGGAGTGGGAGTACCCGGACGATCCGGCCGCGCCGGGTTGGGCGGAGAGCGGCTATCCGATCCAGCTCGGGATGAGCGTCAACCCCGGCTCGGCGACCACGACGTACACGGCCGAGTGTGACGGCACCATCGCCATACCGGCGTTTCCGTATCCGTTCCCACTCGGCGAGATCGTGTTAGCCTTCGGCGGCGCGTTCGCGGACCGCGAAGAGCCGGAGAAGTATCCGCTGATGATCGAGGTCGGCTGGGAGTTCACGAGCGCCAACCCGTTCCGTGCGCACCGGCAACTGCAGAGAACGGGTGAAACCTTTATCACCCCCGTGACCATGACCGTCGACCTGACGCTCGACCACCAGCCCGGCTGAGGCCGCCTGGCACTGATCCACCGTGTTCACCTCCGTGATCTTCACAGAGGGGCCTGTCGGAAATTTTGTTTGAGTGGCGTGATTTGTGTGTCCGCGGTTAGATGGCCGGGGCGAGAGGGTGGCTCAGGAAGGTCGGGTGTGGCTGAGGTCGCCTTGCGTTTTGGTCGCTTAACAGGGGGATCGCGTCCATCGGAGTGTTTCCATACACCCCGGGTGGGCGGCCAACACTCCGATGAGCCGCAAACACTCGGACAACAACGAGTAGCGCCCAATGCCCGTTCTGGAGCGCGTTGGCAACTGAAAGTCGCCGTCAACTCGTGTCGCCGCTCAACTGGTACTCGGAACGGTCTACCTCCTGGCGCGGTGGTCACGGCTCTGGCGACGCGACGGCTGCTGTCGAGCTCCGACTCCTAGCCTCCGAGTCACTCAGTCTTTGGTGAACCTGTCCTTCACCTTGTCGACCACGTCTTCGGCCTTGTCCTTCGCGTCCTCGAGGAACTCCTTGACCTTGCCGGCCGTCTCGTCGGCCTTGCCTTCGTTCTTGAGGTCATTGTTGTCGGTGAGGTCACCGACAGCCTGCTTGACCCTGCCCTTGGCCTGATCCAGATTGTTGTCCATGGTGTCTCCTGCTTTCATTGAAATCGACGGGGGCCAACGGGGTACCCGGCGGGCCCGACGGTCAAACCTGGCCAAAATTCTGTTTGCGGTTTCCGCCGACGGGGTACCTCAGACGCATGTTGCTTGCATCTGGGATCTACATCAGCGGAGGCCTCATCGGCCTCATCCTCCTCATCGTCATCATCGTGCTCATCCTGCGTTAACGCAGCACGAGCGAGCGATGTTGAGATCGGGACGATCTCCGAGCACAATGTCGACCGATGCCAAGTCGCCGCCGTCCAAAGGCCCCGCCACCCCGCCCGCTCACCGATGTCGAGCGTTTCGCGCAGAGCGTCAGAGAGTCCGAGGAGTCCGATCGCCGGGCGAAGCAGGCGGTGATCGATCGCAAAGCCGAGGCGGAGCGTCTGAAGCTGGAGGCCGTCGAGAAGGCCGAGAGGCTGAAGCGGGCGCAAGCCGCACACCATCGCGCGGTCGAACACGTCAAGGAAGCCACGCGAACAGGCAAGGGCGCCGCAGCAGCAGATGTGGCATGGCGAGAAGCCAAGGCCGAACTGCTCGAACTAGAGACGGGGAAACGACCGGCGTGGGCGGCGAGCCCGGCCGAGACACCGGAAGCTGACACCAACACTGAGACCGACGCGGCCAGCGTCGACGACGACTGACAGCAGCTAGAGCAACCGCCGATCCGTCGCCCAGGCGGTGAGTTCGTGACGGTTGGAGAGTTGCAGCTTGCGCAACACCGAAGAGACATGGGTCTCGACGGTCTTCACCGAGACGTGTATGCGTGCGGCAACTTCCTTGTATGTGTACCCGCGCGCGATCAAACGCAGCACTTCTTGCTCGCGGTTGGTCAGGCGATCCATGTCGGGATCTGATGTCACTGGAGCGGAACCGGCGAATGCGTCGAGCACGAATCCAGCAAGCCGCGGCGAGAACACCGCGTCGCCGGCATGCACGCGCCGAATCGCGTCGAGGAGTTCCTCACGGGTGATCGTCTTGGTGACGTACCCACGGGCCCCGGCACGGATCACACCGATCACGTCATCGGCGGCGTCCGAGACCGACAACGCAAGGCACTTCGTATCCGGAAGGTCGTTTGCGAGCCCTTCAAGAATCGCCCGGCCACCACCGTTCGGGAGGTGTACATCGAGCAACACCACGTCGGGCTTGGTTGCTCGAATCGCGATGATCGCCTCGTCCACCGTGCCCACGTCGCCGACGATCTCGACCGCATCACCGATCTCAGTTTTCACGCCTGATCGGAACAGCGCATGGTCGTCGACCACGAACACGCGGACCTTGGCCGTCATCTCGGCACCACCAACTCCCACTCGGTGCCGGCACCCGGCGCCGAATCCAACGACGCACGCCCGCCGACGCGTTCGATCCGATCACGAATCGACAGGGCGATGCCTCGTCGGTCGTCGGCGATCGCGGCGGCAGAGAATCCCACACCCTTGTCCCGAACGAATGCGGTGATGGTGGTCGGCTCGACCTCGATGTACACGCTCACCAAGTCGGCGTCGGCGTGCTTGGCGGCGTTGACCGTTGCCTCACGAACTGCCAACAGGAGCGCGTCGACTGCAGGAGTGACGGCGACATCGCCGACAACCACGAGGTCCACCGGCAGGCCGTGATCCAGCTCGACCTCGGCAGCAATCCCCTCGGCACGTGCGGTCAGTGATCCGATGGTTGCGCTGGCTTTGACGTCATACAGCCAACTGCGCAACTCGCGTTCCTGGCGACGGGCCAGCATGACCATCCGCCGTGGATCCGCCGCTGCGCGTTGCATGAGTGCAAGGGTCTGCAACACCGAGTCGTGCAGATGCGCAGCCATGTCGTTGCGCTCCTGATCTCGGATGCGGGCCCGCTCCTCGTCGCGCAACTGGGTGGTCAGTCGCCCGACGTACGGGCCGACCAACACCGCCGTTCCGGCCAACGCCATCGCCAGAGCCGCGAGCGCCGCGGGGAGTTGCTCGACCCGCACGCCGCGGGCCACCAACGCGACCACACCGGCCAGCGCAAGGGCGACGCCGCCCAGCGACCGCAACGGCGTGATCCGACCCTGCAGCACGCGCTCGAGCGGATCCCGCTGTGTGTGCGACTCGCGGCCTCGATACCACAGCATCGCCGAGCCGCTGGCGACCACGACCGCGGGCACCATGATCGTGTCACCCGGCCACAGGCCCACGTTCCGAGCGGTCATCAACAGACCACCGGTCGCAGCGGCGACGGCGACTGATCGCACCGAGACCAGGCTTGGTTCGAGCGGCTCCTCGAGCGGGAGTTCATCGGGTGGCCGACTCAACGCCCAACCCACCGCGTACAGCACGACGCCCAATCCGCCGGTGAGCGTGAGGAGCAGAAGAGCGAGACGCACGACGTAGGCGTCGACGCCGTATCGCCGAGCCACCCCTCCGCACACGCCGAACAACATCCGGTCGGTCGACGAGCGGGCGAACTCGATGCGCTCGCCGCTCTGTGCTGCCGGGTCGCTTTGCATGTGCCTATCGTGCCATCGAACCGTCGTCGGCACATCAGGTGGTCACCCTGATCCGCGGCCGCCGGGCTCAGGGATCAACCAGGGTCGTCCCCGATGGTGCGCACGGGTTCCGCCGCGTACCGTGCATGTCATGACGAACCTCGAGACGGAACCAGCGCCGCTACCGCCCCCGACACCGGCGGCACGACCACAGGAGCGGCGATGGGCCCGATCCGACGATCGTGTCGTGCTGGGCGTTGCGGCAGGCCTTGGCCGCGCTCTGGCGATCGAGCCGTTGTTCGTGCGCATCGCCTTCGTGGTACTCGCCCTGTTCGGAGGCGTCGGGATCGTCCTGTACATCGCCGCCCTGGCGTTGCTGGCCGATTCACCGACATCGCCCCCAGCATCGACCACCCGTCGGATCATCGGCGCCGTGGTCGTGTTCCTCGCGGCGCGTTGGCTGTTCAGCGGAGAAGCCGAGTTGCCCGATGCAGGCTGGGTCGTGGCGATCGCCCTGCTGGGCGTTGCGGCGGCGCTGTGGCGCGGGCGAACCCCCGTCGATGCGCGGTCGCTGCCACCTCCGGCCACGGTGCTGGCGGCGACCGACGGTGGCTCGACCAGCGATCGGTGGGGTTCGTTGACCGCTCAACGACGAGAACGACCGCGCCCCCCGCAGTCGGCACTTGGTTTGTTGACGATCGGCACAGCCATCGTGGTCGGCACCTTGGTATGGCTCCTCAACGAGAGTGCCGGCAATCGCGGCGCCTGGGCCTTCGGATGGGCGACTGTCATCCTCGGCGCCGGCCTGCTGGTCGGCACGTTCGCCGGCCGGGCGCGGTGGTTGATCGGTCCCGCTCTCGTGACGGGCGCAGCCGCAGCTATGGCGTCGGCGCTGAGTTTCGCCGGTGTCGGCGTAGCCGATCGATCGGGAAACCGAACCGTGTTCATCGAAGCCGGAAGCAGCGTCGCCGCCCTCTACGAAACGGGCATGGGCAACTTCGATCTCATTCTGGCCGACTACCCGAGCGACCTTGCCACCACCGTCGAGGTCGGCATGGGCAATCTCACGGTCGTCGTGCCCGACAACGCCCACGTCCAGATCGACGCCCGGGTCGGCATCGGCTCGATCGACGCCTTTGGCTCGACGCGAAGCGGCTACCGGCGCAGCCTGAGCCTCGACAACCAACCCGACGGCGCGCACATGATCACGCTGAAACTACGGGTCGGCGTCGGTGACATCGAGGTTCGCCGGGGCTCGTTCGCCGAGGCCGTGCCAATCATCACCGCACCGCCATTTCTTCCCGACGTTCCCATGCGACGGTCCTTCGGCGACGGGACCGTACTGTTCGATGACGGTTCGATCGACTTCGGCGATGGCTGGCGGATTGAAGTGGACGGCTCGTTTCAGATCCCGATCATCGAACAGCGCCCGGACGGATCGGTGCAACTCGACAACGGTGCGGTGATCCGGCTCGACGGCACCGTCGTATCGCCGGGGGGATTCGTGATCCCTCGACTCGACGCCGATTTCCCAACCTCGACACTGGGACCAGTAGTGACAACGGAGGTTCAACCGTGAAGACCCATCGACTCGATCTCGTCTCGCTGTTGTTCGGCATCGTCACCGTGGTCATCGGGTTCGCCGCGATCAACTCGCGCCTCGGCAACCTGCTGAACGATCGGCCCGACGCATTGCTCCCAGTGCTGCTGCTGAGCGTCGGTGTGGCAGCGATCGCGATCGCGACCAGGCGATCATTTCAAGATGTTGACAGCGCGGGCGATGACCAGCACGACCGTGGCGAGTGACACGATCGACTGCACCATCATCGTCATTTTCGCCCACAGAGCCAGCGGCAACGTGTCGGTGGGACTGAACGCCGCGGCGTTGGTGAACGACAGGTAGATGTAGTCGAAGAACTGCGGCTGCCAGTCGGCCGGCGCCAGTTCGGGCATCGTCATCTGCGGGAAGAGGAAGTCGGGATACGACTTCAATGCCTGGGCCCGGGCAGCGGGTCCACCGCGGTCGAGGTTCCAGTACCACATCCCGAACACGATCACGTTGGTCAGCCAGATGGCCCCACCGGTCAGCAACAGGGTGGTCGGATTCTGTTCCTTGCCCTGTAGCAACGCGGCGATCAACCGACCCGCCGAACCCGCATTGGCCAGCGTGAGCACGGCGATGAGCAAGATGCTGATGAGTCGCAGTTGCGGAGAGTGACGAGTGATTCGGTGAGGGTGGGCCACCGACAGACCGATCCCGAGCAAGCCGCCCAATGTCGGCAACAGCCACGTCGGCGGAATCTCATATCGGTCGGGCAGGGCGACCTGCAGCGCGGTCACCGAGACAACGGCAGCACGCACCGGCCACGTCGACTCACCATCGGTCAATCGCCGCCAGACGGGGACGATGACGGAGGTGGGGATGAACTTGGCGGGAAACGCCAGCATGCGTTCGAGGTCGTCGCGGATACCACTGGGCTCGGGCGCACGATCCTCGGGATCATTCACCGGCAAAGTCTCGCATGATCACCGATCACGTGGGCTGTACGCGTCGACCTCGATCTCGACGAGGTGATCAGGGTCGATCAATCGCGACACTTCGACCATCGTCGACACCGGGCGGATGTCGGCGAAGGCCTCGCCGTGCGCTGCGCCCACCATTTCCCAGTCGGCGATGTCGACCACATAGATTCGTGATCGCACCACCTGTTCGAACGTTGCGCCGGCCTTGGTCAAGGCTTCACCGATGATGCGCAGGATCACCCGGGTCTGCGCCCCGGCGTCGCCCTTTTCAACCACCTGCCCGTCGACGGTCGCTGTCGTTCCGGCAACATGCACGTAGTCGCCACTACGGACCACCCTGCTGTACCCGACAATGCTTTCCCATGGCCCACCCGAGCCCCATCGCTTGATGTCCTCGCCCATGTCTGCAGCATTGCACAATGTCTGCGAAGTCGGATGAGCTGTTCAACTTCGAGACGACAGGCGCCGATAGAACGTTGATGAATCTAGGCGGGCACGGAACTGTTGCGAGCGCTGCGGCGACTTCGGCACCGGATGGAACGGTCGTGGCCGCCCTGATCGCCATCGGTGTGCTGGCAGCGATCGGTGCGGTGCTCGGTGCGTTCGCCGCGGTGCGCAGCCGTCGAAACCGGCACTTTGCGCAACTGGCGCTTTGTGACTCGTTGACCGGTGTTGGCAATCGCCGCCGGCTGGATCGCGATTTGGCGATCGAGGCGGGCAACGGCGACACCCCCGTTGCGGTGATCATGGTCGATGTCGATCACTTCAAGCGGATCAACGACGAGCATGGTCACGACGCAGGTGACCAGGTGCTTCGCGAGATTGCCGACGTGCTGCGCCGCGAGGTGCGCACCGGCGATGTCGTCTATCGGTACGGCGGCGAGGAGTTCTGCGTGTTGCTCGCGCAGACGAACACGACCGAGGCCGGTCAAGTCGCCGAACGGATTCGCTTTGCCGTCTCGCGGATGGCGTTGGCAGTCGAAGAGCCAGTGACGGTGTCGATCGGTGTCGCCCTCGGCAAGGGCACCCACGTGAGCCAGACGATGCTGCGTGCCGACGAGGCGTTGTTCAAGTCGAAAGACGGCGGGCGTGATCGCGTCACCCTCGCCGCACAGCCGTTGCTCGGTCCCATGGCGGTCACGCTCCATGGCAACCCGGCGCACGGCGCTACGTTTGGCTGACCACTCGCCGACCGGAGCACCAATGACCGCAACGCATTCCGTCGGCAGGCCGCGTCCTGCCGTCGATCTCATGCCCTCCTACCGCCCCGGCAAGGGCGCTGCCCAGGCCGAGGCAGAGCACGGCATCACCAACGCGATCAAGTTGGCATCGAACGAGAACCCGCTGCCACCGATCCAATCCATCGTCGACGCAGTCGCCACGGCCGCGACCGGCGCCAACCGGTACGCCGACCATCGGGCCACTGCCGTGCGCGAGCGGCTGTCTTCACAACTCGGCGTCGATGTCGAGCAGGTCACCGTGGGTGCCGGCTCGGTGGGCCTGCTACAACAGTTGTTCTTGACCTACGTCGACCCCGGCGACGAAGTCGTGTACCCGTGGCGCTCGTTCGAGGTATACCCCGTCTACACCCAACTGATGGCCGGCGTTGCCGTGACGACCCCGCTGACCGTTGATCACGCCTTCGATCTCGACGCAGTTGCCGCTGCCGTGACCGAGCGCACGAAGTTGGTGTTGCTGGCGACGCCCAACAACCCGACCGGCACTGCGTTGTCGACGGCCGACATGGCGTCGCTGCTCGACGGGATCTCGCCGGCCACGATCGTGGTGATCGACGAGGCGTACCGCGAGTTTCTCGATCCTTCGCTCGGTGACCCGGTCCGCGATCTCATCCCCCGTTACCGCAATGTGGTCGTCACCCGCACGTTCTCCAAGGCGCAGGGCATGGCCGGCATCCGTGCCGGCTACGCCATCGCCGACCCCGAAGTGAGTGCGGCAGTCGACAAGACCCTGTTCCCATTCGCCGTCAGCGCGCTCGCCCAGGTGGCGGCCATCGCCGCGATCGACGCCGAGGCGGAGATCGGTGCGCGGGTGGCCGACATCCTCAGCGAGCGGGCGCGTGTGATCGCCGAGCTCACCACTGCGGGATGGAAACTGCCCGACGCGCAGGCCAACTTCGTCTACCTGCCGATCGGCGAACGAACCGACGAGGTGTATCTCGGCCTCGAACGCCGCGGCGTGGTGACCCGACCGTTCAGCAACGAGGGAATCCGGGTGACGATCTCGACGCCCGACGAGAACGATCGCTTCCTGCGCACGCTCGCCGAGGTCCTGGCTAACTGATCAGCGAGGCGAATGCCCACACCGCTGCGACGAGGCCGATCAGCCCCATCAAGACGCTGCGACCGATGGGCGCCTTGGCGAGATCGCCTTCCTTCGGCGGTGGCGGTTTGACCAACGCCAGCAGGTTGCCGGCAAACAGCGCTCCACCGAGTGCGAGCACGAGCCAGATCAACAGGTCGTCACCGAGAAACACAACGGCAAGTGTGGCGGCCCGCTCGTGACAGCACTACCCGGCGGTGCGACAATTTCGGTATGGCGTTCCATCATGTTGCCCTGGCCACTCGCGATACTGCTGCGACGCACCGCTTCTATACCGAGACGATGGGCTTCGAACTTGTCAAGGTCGTCGTCGGTCCGACCCCGGGCGACCACGGCGGATGGAGCAAGCACTTCTTCTTCGCCACCAACCCAGCGGCCAGCCGTGAGGTGGGCTTGATGGCGTTCTGGGAGTTGCACGACGATCGGATCGGCGACGACTTCCCCGTCGACATCAACGCTGCGGTCGGCCTGCCCGGCTGGGTCAACCACATCGCCTTCGACGCGGCCACGATCGAGGAGCTGTACGAACTCCGCGACCGTTGGCGAGGCCACGGCTTGACGGTGGCCGAGGTCGACCACGACTTCTGCATCAGCATCTACACGACCGACCCGAACCACAACATGGTCGAGTTCTGCCACACCGTTCGCCCGTTCACCGAGGCCGAACGTCAGCGGGCGACGGATGCGCTGCGCGATCCTTCACCAACGCACGATGACGAGCGCCCGAAGATGACGATGTGGAAGCCACTGGTGCCCGTGGCCTGAGCCGGCTGCATCATGCGTCATCGACGGTGATGACGAGCTTTCCTTTGGCGTGCCCTTCGACGAGATGGCGCATGGCCGCAGGCGCGTCGCTGAGCGCGTAGGTCCTTTCGATCACGGGAGCGAGTTGATCGTTCTCGGCAAGTTCCGACAGGCGCTCGAGGCCTGAGTGGTGCTCTTTGGAAATGAACGTGGTCAGTCGTTGCGGAACGAATGGTGACAAGGCGATGGCACGGAGCTGGCGGCCGACGCCGAACCATCGGCCTCCTCCTTCGCCGCCACCGATGACGAGCGTGCCCCGTGGAGTGAGTGCACGTCGCAGTCGAGCGAGCGATGAGTTGCCCGCCATGTCGAGGATCAGGTCGTACCGCTTGTCACCGCCGAAGAACTCGTCGCTGGTGTAGTCGATGACGTGGTCTGCGCCGATCGATCGGACGAGGTCCATCTTGCCCGTGCTGCACACGCCGGTCACCTCTGCACCGAGGGCCTTGGCGATCTGCACGGCGTAGGTGCCCACGCCACCCGACGCGCCGATGATCAGAACCTTCTGGCCGGACTGCAGGCGCCCTGCGACCGTGAGACCTTGCAGCGCGGTGAGCCCCGAGACCCCCATGGCGGCGGCCTGCTCGAAGGTGAGGTTCGAAGGCTTCAACGCCAGCTTGTCCTCGCGGGCGGCGGCGTACTCGGCGAACGAGCCCTTGCTGATGCCAAACACTTCGTCACCTGGCTGGAACCGGGTGACCTCAGGTCCGACCGCGACGACCACTCCGGCGACATCGAGACCGGGAACGGCACGTTTCGGCGTGCGCAGGCCCGACACGAGTCGCACCGCGTAGGGGAAACCCGCCATCAGGTGCCACGTGCCGCGATCCAGACCGGCGGCACGGACCTGCACCAGCACGTCACCAGCCTCGATCGTGGGCCGGGCGACCACGCCCATCGTCAAGACGTCGGCCGTGCCGTAGCCCTGCTGCAGGATCGCCCGCATCGGCTTCTGATCGACGATCGAGGGTGCTGCCGCCACTCGGTCGCTTGCGGGTGCGGGTGCGGGTGCGGGTGTCGGTGATGCTGCCATGTCGGTTCCTCCGGTCGATCGCCCGATTGGGCGTTGCCACTCTTACGCTGTAAGGTGTCCCCGTCAACCTAACATACGTTGTAAGGTTGTCAAGGGGAACAACTTCCGGCTGAGCGAGACAGACACCGACCGAGAAGGACCGGCATGGCCAAGCACACCGAGACGAAGAATGCGCCGAGAGTGCCACTGAGCAGGCAGCGCGCCTTGTTGGCTGCCATCGCAATCGCCGACACGGAGGGCATCGACGCGCTCACCATGCGCCGACTCGCCCAGGATCTCAGCGTCGAAGCGATGTCGCTGTACCACCACGTGGCGAACAAGCACGACATCCTCGATGGCATGGTCGACATGGTCTTCGGCGAAATCGAACTGCCCTCCGACGGAACCGATTGGAAGATGGCCATGCGCCAGCGGGCGACCTCGCTACGAGCGGCGCTCACACGCCACCCGTGGGCGATCAGCATCATGGAGTCACGTACGTCACCCGGCCCGGCGACACTGCGGCACCACGACACGGTGATCGGATGCTGCCGCACAGCCGGCTTCTCGATCGAGATGACTGCGCACGCGTTCTCGCTGATCGACAGCTACATCTATGGGTTCGTGCTGCAACAGGTGAACCTGCCGTTCGACGAGACGGACGACCTCGCGGAACTCGTCGAGTCGATGATGCCCGAACTCGCCTCCGACAGCTACCCACACCTCACCGAACTCACCACGGAGTACATCCTCCGACCCGGCTACAACTATGGCAACGAGTTCGACTACGGCCTCGGCCTGATCCTCGACGGCCTGGAGACCGCGTCGCACGATTGAACGATGTTCGAGGATCTGGGTGCCGAGGTCGCCTTCGACGTGATCGCCGAAGCATTTCGCCGGATCCCTGTCGACACCTACATCGAACGGTACGAAGCGGTGCGGGCCACACCACGCCCGAAGCGCCGCCCAATCGAGCGGACGACCGGCCGTCAGACACCGCGGGCTGCGTTTCCGAACTTGGTGAACTGTCCGCGGAACACCAGCCGCACGGTGCCAGTGGGACCGGAGCGGTGCTTGGCGATGATGACCTCGGCCATCGCCTTGTCAGCTGACTCCTTGTTGTACACCTCGTCGCGATACAAGAACATGACCACGTCAGCGTCTTGTTCGAGCGAGTTGTGTGCGACCACGCCGTTGGCGAGGAAGTTGTGATGTGGTTCGACGGTGGCATCGAACACTTCCATATCTTCCAGCGGCTCGATCTCAACGAGCCGATCCCACATCACATCGCTGGTGACAAGATCAGCCAACCAGGGATCCCCCGTGGCCACAGCGACTCGTTCTAGCCGGGCACGTGTGCAACCCGACTTGTAGAGGGCCGAGCCGCAATACGACATCCCTATTGATGCAGCGAGATCCCGGGCGGTCATACCCGCCTCGGCGAGCGACTTGTGGCGGACGTGATCCCACACCTCCTTCGGAATGACGTCGACACTCGGGTCGGCCATCGAAGCTTCGACGGCCACCTCGGGCAGCCGACGACCGGTGGCGAGGTGCTGACCGACCTGCAGATCCTCGACCCGAATCCAGCCTTCAAGAGCCAAGAACGGGTGGTTTGCGCTGGCGTCGATCGTGCGGCCTGACGAGAACCGAAGTCGGAACACGGGCTTCACGCCACTCGAGAACGCCGCCGTGACTGTTCCAGGAACGAGTCGATATCGCTCGTCCAGCGACCACACAGGTACACCCGTTTGGCCCGACTCGACGAGTTCGCCGAGCGTGACCTCGGCATTGGTGTCGGCGCGTACGAGGCGGGTGTCGGCAGTGAGACACCCCGACTCGCGCAAATCGGACAGCATCGGTCGCTTGTCGCCGCGGGTCTCGAGGTTTCGGCTGAGCTGGCTGAGGGCGATGATCGGCACTTCCAATTCACGCGCCAGGATCTTCAAGCCGCGGCTGATCTCACTGACTTCGAGCTGGCGGTTCTCGGCCGAGGTGCCCCCACTCATCAACTGCAGATAGTCGATCACGATCAGCGCCAACCCGCCCTGGCGGGCCTTCATGCGCCGGGCCTTGGCACGAATCTCCATCACCGTGACCCGCGGGTTGTCGTCGAGGTACAGCGGAACATCGAGACGGTTGATCGCCTTGCCGATCTTGGTCCAGTCGGCCTCGACCAGGCGGCCAGTGCGCAGCTTCTGCGAGTCGACCTCGGCCTCGCTCGACAAGATGCGTTGGGTCAGTTCTGTGTGGCCCATCTCGAGCGAGAAGATCAACACGGGTCGCCGCGCGGTCTGGGCCACATACGCAGCGATGCCCAGACCGAGGCTGGTCTTGCCCATGGCGGGGCGGGCGCCGATGATGTTGAGCGTCGATGGCTGTAGGCCCGACAGGATCTCGTCGAGATCATGGAACCCGGTGGCCGTGCCGGTGATGATGTCGCCGCGCTCGAACGTCTCCTGCAGCTTGTCCATCGCCAGCGGCAGCAGGTCACTGAGCGACCGGGTCGTGTCGGTGATGCGATCCTCGGCAATCTCGAAGACCTTGGTCTCGGCTTCGTCGAGTGCTTTGGTGACATCGTCGGGCTCGAGGAATGCGATCTCGGCGATCTCGCTGGCGACACCGATGAGCTTGCGCAGCATCGCCGTGTCTTGCACGATCTTGGCGTAGCGCGAGGCATTGGAGATTGCCGGCGTTGCGTTCTGCAGTTCGAGCAGCGTTTGCGGACCACCCACCTCGTCGAGCAATCCGTTGCGTCGCAATTCATCAGCAACCGTCACGGCGTCGACGGGTTGCCCATTGGTCATCAAGCCACGAATCGCAGAATAGATGTGTTGGTGACTGGGCTTGTAGACGTGATCGACCAGGACCCCGAGTTCACCAATCTGATCGACGACGTCGCGCGACAGCAGCAGCGCCCCCAGCAGACTCTCCTCGGCGTTGAGGTTGTGCGGTGGCACCCGGCTGTCGGATCGACGCGTGTTGCGATCGCGGCCGGAGTCGCGGGAGTAATCAGTCATGAGTCACCTACCTTGCCTGATCGAGCCTGTGGGGTGTAAGGGCAACAACCTGTGAGTTGGAGCGCAACAACCTGTGAGGTTGCTGTGCGCGCGTGTGGACAATCCCTCCGCACGGGGGGCACAGCACAGCCCCGGACACGGCCCGCGCGAGGCCCGACCGGGGCTGTGGACAACCCTGTGGAGAGATGGGGTGCGAGGCTTACTTGCTGACCACCTCGATGGTGATCGGGAATTCGACATCGTTGTGCAGCTTGGCGGTCACGGTGTGTGTACCGAGCGACTTGATCGGCTCCATGTGAAGGTTCTTGCGGTCGATGACAACCCTGGTCTGCTCCTCGACGGCGTGGGCAACGTCGGCCAAGGTGACCGAGCCATACAGCTTGCCTTCGGGCCCCGACTTGGCCGAGATCGTGATGATCTTGGGCACGAGTGATGAAGCGATCGTCTGGGCGCCTTCACGATCTTGGGCGTCGCGAAGGTCGCGCGAACGTCGCATCGACGCGGCTTGAGTGACGGCACCAGCGGACGCCACCAGAGCGTGTCCATGGGGCAGCAGAAAGTTGCGGGCGTGGCCATCGGACACCTCGACGATGTCGCCGCGCTTGCCGAGACCCTTGCGGTCGGAGCGAAGAATGATTCTCATGCTCAGGCCCCGACCGTCTCGTCGGCGGTGTCTGTGTCGACAACATCGCCGTCGACCTGAGGAACGACTTCGGCAACAGCAGTGTCGGCCTTGAACGAATCGCGACGACCTTCGCCGCCACCCTCGCGACCCTCGCGGCCACCGCGGCCGCCGCCGTCTTCGTCGCGATCGCGCGGCGGTCGACCGGCGCGGGTCTGCGACACGCGCTTGGTGTACGGCAGCAGCGCCATCTCGCGAGCATTCTTCACCGCGTTGGCGATGTCGCGTTGTTGCTGCACCGTGTTACCGGTGACCCGGCGGTTGCGGATCTTGGAACGGTCGCTGACGAAGCGGTTCAACAAGTTGACGTCTTTGTAGTCGACGAACTCAACCTTGTCGGTGACAAGCACGCTCGTCTTCTTCTTGAACTTCTTGTTGATTTCTTTCGGCGCTCTGGCCTTGTTCTTCTTGCTGGTCATCGTGGGGTCTTTCTCGAAACGATATTCACGGGCTAGAACGGCTCTTCGTCGCCGTAGACAGGATCGGCGGGGCGGCCACCGCCGGCAGTCGCTGTCGCAGCCGGGCGGGCACCAGCGGACGGCGTGCCGTCGGGGCCGGTGCGCTGGGTTCGCTCGACCTCGGCGCGGGCCCAACGAAGGCTCGGTCCGAGTTCGTCGGCGACGATCTCGACCACGTTGCGCTTCTCGCCCTCTTTGGTCTCGTACTCGCGCTGCTCGAGGCGACCGGAGACGATGACGCGAGAACCCTTCGTCAGCGACGCGGCAGCGTTCTCGCCGAGGGTGTCCCAGGCGGTGACGTTGAAGAACGACGTCTTCTCCTGCCATTCGCCGTTGACCTGATAACGGCGCCCTACGGCGACACCGAAACTGGCGACTCCCTTACCGCCGGCGGTGAACCGCAGTTCGGGGTCGCGGGTGAGGTTTCCGACGATGGTGACAGTGCTATCGAGCATGACAGCCTCCTTGGCTTGACGCGCGGCGACTCAGGCCGCTGGCTCCGTGAGACCGCGG
>JANOJI010000522.1:0-4714 GCA_031408175.1 Ilumatobacteraceae bacterium | reverse complement strand
GCAGTCAGAGACGTACTCCTCGATGCCGCGGCGGGTCAGCGACCCGTCGCCGCGCTCGCCGGTGATCACAGCGGTCACACCTCGTTCCTTGAGAAAGGCAAAGAGACGAGCAAGCTCGGAGCGCAAGATCGCTGTATTCGTGAAGGCCCCGAACAGCGTTTCGATTGTGTCGATGACGACCCGTTTGGCGTCGACAGCATCGATCGCAGCCCCGAGTCGCATGAACAAACCGTCGAGATCCCAGTCACCGGTCTCTTCCATGTCGCCGTGCACCAACGACACATGGTCGAGCATCAGGTGGCCATCGGCCTCGAGTTGCGCCAGGTCGAAGCCCAGCGAGGCGACATTGGATCTCAGATCGTCGATGGTCTCCTCGAACGCCACGAACACTCCGGGCTCATCGAACTCGGTGATCCCCCTGACCAGGAATTCCATGGCGATCAACGTCTTGCCGCAACCGGCGGGGCCGCAGACCAGCGTCGGTCGGCCACGTGGCAACCCGCCGCCTGTCACCTCGTCGAGCCCACTGATGCCGGTCGGCGTCTTCTGCAGACCCGCCAGCTTCGGAGGAGTTGCAATCACGGACGCGAGGTCCCGAGCTTCGACTTCCCTCGTCGCTGTCGACATGGACACCCGCTTTCGCCTTTTTGCGAGCCGCGGTGTTCTGGACGGGCACATGCTGCCCCAGTGGGAGCAACGTGAATTGAGCAACGCCAGTTAACCGGCACGACGAAGCTAAGTCAAGGCTGTTGGTCACGAATGAGCCGTATGACCCGGCCACATGGCAGGACCAGGAAACCGTGACACACCCCTTTGTCATGATGCTGGCTATGACACAGCGCATCATCAACCGCCGCCCCGCACACTTCGTGATCTTCGACATCGATCGGCCCAATCTGGTGCACACACGCCTCGATTGCCCCGATCACGTCGGTCTCGTCGACGTCGTCGATCAGTGGTTCGGCGGGCCGTGCGACGATCCCGACGTCGTGGAAGAGGTCGCCTTTCGTCACGGCTTGATCGCCGATGCAGCCCTGGTCGAGCGCGGTACACCCTGCGAGCACTGCACGCTCGTCGCCGCGCCGCTCTGGCTTGCCGCGGCATGATCTCAGCGGTCGACGAGTACGAACATCAGTGCACACTCGCACGCCGTATCGCCACGCAACAACGCCTTGCCGTGACCTTTGCCGGCGCGGGCCGACATGCGATCCAGGGCCACGTGCAGCTCGAGGGTGTCGCCTGGCCCAACTTGACGACGGAAGCGGGCGCTGTCGAGGCCGCCGAACAACGGCAGCTTTCCGGCGAACCGTGTGTCGGTGAGCACCGCGATTGCGCCCACCTGGGCGATCGCCTCGCACATCAACACGCCCGGCAGCGTCGGCCGGTCCGGAAAATGACCGGAAAAGAACCACTCATCGCCGGTCAGCGACCACGTACCCACCGCGCTGACACCCGGGTCGAGGGCGATCAGCTCGTCGACGAACAAGAATGGCGGGCGGTGCGGCAAGACGTCGGTCGGCATCGGCAGCGAAGTCATTCGGCAAGCGCTTCCAGCAGCCGCGTTGGTGTGTCTTTCGGGCTGATCTTGTACCACACGTTGCGGAGCTCGCCGTCCTTGCCGATCAGGAATGCAGATCGCTCGATCCCCATGTACGTCTTGCCGTAGTTCTTCTTCTCCTTCCACACCCCGTAGGCCTCTGCCACCGAGTGGTCGAGGTCTGACAACAGCTCGAAGTTCAGCCCGTACTTGTCGCGAAAGCGGGCCAGTGCTGCCGGTTTGTCCCGGCTGATGCCGACGATGACCGTGTCGCCGACCTGGTCGGCGATGTCGCGCAGGCCGCATGCCTGCGTCGTGCAGCCCGGCGTATCGGCCCGCGGATAGAAGTACACCAGCACCGCATGGCCACGCAGGGCGGCCAGGGCCTGATTCTCATCTCTCTGGTTCGTCAAGGCGAACTCGGGCGCAGGTCGACCAGCAGTGAGCATGCGGTGATGCTAGCGATCGCATGAGACACGAACCGCCACGGACGGTGCCGTAAAGATTGACGCAAATTCTGCTCAAGCAAGTTGCAAACCCGCTCACTGACTGTGATATGTTCAACACCACTCGGCGGAGCCGCAGCCGACGAAAAAAGAAGGACCGAACTCATGCGTCGTCCCATCACCCTCCCCTACTGATCCCTCCCTAGTCCAGATCCTCCCAGGTCAACAAGCAGACCAACCGCATGTCGCGGTAACTTGGCGTTTGCGCTCAGCGACGTAGCCCGTGGCCGAAGAATCGGCCACGGGGTCGAGCGTGCGCGTGGTAATGGCTCGGAATTGAACGCATGTTGTCATCGACGTAGAAGCCGTCGAATCGATACGACGAGCGCACGACGGTGCCCAGCCGCTCCAGCATCGTTGCGCGAGCTTCATCGGGCGGACTCGGCTCGTGCTGCTTCCAGACGACCATCGGCACGTAGCACTGCTCGCACTCGGCGATCCAGCACACGTCATCTTCGTAGAACCACTCCGTCAGTCGAGCCGCTACACACAGCTCACACGAGTCAGGCATCGATCGCAGCGCGGACCTCGGCGATGTAATCACCCGCCGCATCGGGGCCGTCTTCGAGCAGACGCCTGATCACCGACGCGCCCATCACCACACCGTCGGCGACCCGCACCGCCTGGTGCGCCTGCGCCGCGTTGGAGACGCCGACGCCGATCAGAACCGGCACGTCGGTGATGGCTTTCAATCGGCGTGCCAGCGAGGCTGCGGTTGCAGCCAACTCGTCGCGTTCGCCGGTGACACCCAGCAGGCCGACCGAGTAGAGAAAACCACGGGCACGCGCCGCGATCAGTGGTAGGCGTTCGTCGGGCGCCGTCGGCGCGGCGAACATGACCGTCTCGATGCCGGCCACGTCGGCCGCAGCACACCACGGCCCGGATTCTTCCAGCGGAAGATCGGGTACCAATGCCGCACTGACGCCGGCAGCAAGAAGCTGATGAGCAAACCGCTCGTGGCCGGCGTGATGGATGGTGTTGTAGTACGTCATCACAGCCAGCGGGATGCCAACGTCGAGGTCTCGAGCTTCGTCGAGTATCGACACCGGCGTTGCCCCGGCCTCGAGCGCCATCTGTGACGCCAACTGAATGACGGGCCCGTCCATCACCGGGTCTGAGAACGGCAAGCCGATCTCGATCGCGTCGGCGCCCGAAGCGGCGACGGCGCGCACACCCTGTTGCCATCCGGCTAGGCCACCGGTGATGTAAGGCACCAGCAACTTGCGACCGGCGGCTCGCTGACGACGAAGGGCCATTTCCAGCACCCCGAAATTTGGCACCCCGGTCATCGGGCCAAGATGTCCATCATCTGGGCGACGTCTTTGTCGCCTCGGCCTGACAGGTTCATCAGGACCGTACAGCCCTGCATGTTCGGAGCCTCCCGAGTGATCCACGCCAGTGCATGTGCACATTCCAGCGCAGGGATGATTCCCTCGGCCCGAGCAAGCAACTGAAACGCGTCGATGACTTCGTCGTCGGTCACCGCAGGATACTCGGCACGGCCGATCGATGCGAGATAGCTGTGTTCGGGACCGACGCCGGGATAGTCGAGACCGGCGGAGATCGATTGGGCCTCCAGCACCTGGCCGTACTCGTCCTGCATGAGGTAGCTACGCATTCCATGCACCACCCCGGGTTGCCCGCGACCGACAGCAGCACCACCTGCAGGTTCGACACCAACCAGTCGGCTGCGATCGTCGACGAAGCCGGAGAAGATCCCGATTGCGTTCGAGCCGCCGCCGACGCAGGCCACCACGACATCGGGCACGTCACCGAACAGGTCGAAGCATTGCTGCTTGGCCTCGTCGCCGACGATGCGGTGGAACTCGCGAACCATCCACGGATACGGGTGAGGGCCCATGACCGATCCCAGGCAGTAATGCGTGGTCTCGACCGTTGCGACCCAATCGCGCATCGCCTCGTTGACCGCGTCTTTCAGCGTGCGGCTGCCGCTCTGCACGGCCTCGACCTCGGACCCGAGCAGCTTCATGCGGAAGACGTTGAGCGCCTGACGTTCGACATCGACCGCCCCCATGTACACCTTGCATTCCATCCCGAGCAGCGCAGCGGCGGTCGCGCTGGCGACGCCATGCTGTCCGGCACCAGTCTCGGCAACGAGGCGCCTCTTGCCCATCCGTTTGGCGAGCAGCGCCTGCCCGAGCACGTTGTTGATCTTGTGCGAGCCGGTGTGATTGAGGTCCTCGCGCTTCAGCACCAAACGGATGCCGAGCTGATCGCTGAGATTGGCGCATTCCGTGAGAATCGACGGCCGCCCCGCGTACTGCCGCAACTGATAGTGGAGGTCCGCGCGGAATGCCGGATCGGCCCACGCTTCGCGGAAGGCTGCCTCCAACTCCTGACATGCGGGTACCAAGGTCTCAGGTACGAAACGACCACCGAATTCGCCGAAACGTCCAGTGGCCGATGGTTCTGCCATCAGCGACATCATCTACTCCTCGTGATCGGCCCAGTCGTAGGGCATCGAATCCGGCCCGAGGTGCTGCTGCGGCGCAGCGGCGCGGGCCCGTTCGATGAACAACTTGACCTTCATCGGGTCCTTGCGTCCTGGTGACTTCTCGACGCCGGTCGAGACATCGACACCCCATGGCTGAACCTTGCGCACCGCCATGGCGACATTGTCGGGGTCGAGGCCACCGGCGAGGATCATTCG
>JANOJI010000472.1:0-4542 GCA_031408175.1 Ilumatobacteraceae bacterium | reverse complement strand
GGCGTCAACGAACTCGTGCGGGTCTATGTCGCCCAGAAGCGCAAGATCTCGGTCGGCGACAAGCTGGCCGGTCGCCACGGCAACAAGGGCGTCATCTCCAAGATCCTGCCGATCGAAGACATGCCATACATGGCCGACGGTACTGCCGTCGACATCATCCTCAACCCGCTCGGCGTGCCCAGCCGCATGAACGTCGGTCAGGTGCTCGAAGCGCACCTCGGCTATGCGGCTCGATGGGGTTGGAAGGACGTCAAGAACGGCAAGCAGGTCGGCGACGAGCCCATCCGCGGAACTGAGTCGAAGACACGGCCCAACACCAAGCCCAGCACGTTCATCGCCACTCCGGTGTTCGATGGCGCTCACTGGGACGAAGAAGAAGCAGCCGGCAAGCACCCGACGATCCAGTCGATCTTCGAGAACCTCAACGCCGAGGGCGTCGACGGTGTTCGCATGATTCAGCTCGACGGCAAGACACCACTGCGCAACGGCCGCACCGGCGAGCTGTACGACAACCCGGTCACGGTCGGTTACATGTACATCCTGAAGCTGGCCCACCTGGTCGACGACAAGATCCACGCCCGCTCGACCGGCCCATACAGCATGATCACCCAGCAGCCGTTGGGTGGTAAGGCACAGTTCGGCGGCCAGCGCTTCGGTGAGATGGAAGTGTGGGCACTCGAGGCCTACGGCGCGGCGTACTGCTTGCAGGAACTGCTGACCATCAAGTCCGACGACGTGCTCGGCCGAGTCAAGGTCTACGAGGCGATCGTCAAGGGCGAGAACATCCCCGAACCCGGCATCCCCGAGAGCTTCAAGGTGCTGATGAAGGAGATGCAGGCGCTGTGCCTCAATGTCGAGGTGCTCGCCGACGATGGTTCCGAGATCGAGATGCGCGAGATGGACGAAGACGTCTTCCGCACCGCCGAGGAGCTGGGCATCGACATCAGCCGCAACGAGCGCGGCACCGACGAAGACGACCGCGAGCGCGAGGCACGACGTGCCGCCCGCAACGCGAGCTACTGACACATAGACGAGAACTGACGAGAAGCGACGAACGAGAACCGAGACCCTGATGCTTGATGTGAACATGTTCGACCAGTTGAAGATCGGTCTGGCCACGGCCGACCAGATTCGACTGTGGTCCCACGGCGAAGTGAAGAAGCCCGAGACGATCAACTACCGCACGCTGCGTCCCGAGAAGGACGGCTTGTTCTGCGAGAAGATCTTCGGGCCAACCCGCGACTGGGAGTGCTACTGCGGCAAGTACAAGCGGGTGCGCTTCAAGGGCATCATCTGCGAGCGCTGTGGCGTCGAAGTCACCCGTTCGAAGGTTCGCCGCGAGCGCATGGGCCATATCGAGCTCAGCGCGCCCGTCGTGCACATCTGGTATCTACGCGGCACGCGCAGCTGGTTGGCGTACCTGCTGGCCGGCATCGAGCCGAAAGAGGAGCTCAAGGCCAAGCAGCTCGAGAAGGTCATCTACTTCGCCGCCAACCTCGTCACGTGGGTCGACGAGGATGCACGTCATGAGAACCTCGCTAGCCTCGAAGCCGAGTACATCGAGGAGCGCGATGCCGTTCGCAAGGAACTCGACCTGGCCATCGATCGTCGCATCAAGGATGCCGAAACCGAGGCCGAGAAGGCCGAGTCCGAAGGCGCCGATGCCCGCAAGGCGCGCAACGCCCTCGACAAGGAACTCACCAGCATCCGCGAGCGGTACGAGATGGAACTCGATCTGCTGGCCCGCACCTGGGATGAGTTCAAGAGTCTCCACAGCCGCCTGATCATCGACGACGAACTGCTGTGGCGCGAGCTTCGCGACCGCTACGGGGACTACTTCGAAGGCGGCACCGGCGCCGATTCGATCAAGTCGCTGATCGACCGCATCGACTTCGATGTCGAAGAGGTCAAGCTGCGCGCCGCGATCGACCACAACGCCAGCGGCCGCAAGCCGCTCTCGGCTCAGCGTCGCCAGAAGGCGATCAAGCGTTTGAAGATCGTTGCCTCGTTCAATCAGCGCGATGACCACGCTCGCCGCCTCAACGACCCGAAGGCCATGATCCTCGACGTCGTGCCGGTGATCCCGCCGGAACTTCGCCCGATGGTGCAGCTCGACGGTGGCCGTTTCGCCACCAGCGACCTCAACGACCTCTACCGCCGCGTGATCAACCGCAACAACCGCTTGAAGCGCCTGCTCGATCTCGGCGCGCCGGAGATCATCGTCAACAACGAGAAGCGCATGCTGCAAGAGGCCGTCGACGCATTGTTCGACAACGGCCGTCGTGGCCGTCCGGTCACGGGACCGGGCAACCGTCCTCTCAAGTCGCTGTCCGACATGTTGAAGGGTAAGCAGGGTCGTTTCCGTCAGAACCTGCTCGGCAAGCGCGTCGACTATTCCGGTCGTTCGGTCATCGTCGCCGGGCCGACTCTGAAGCTGCACCAGTGTGGTTTGCCGAAGCTCATGGCCCTCGAACTGTTCAAGCCGTTCGTCATGAAGCGCCTCGTCGACCTCGAGCTGTCGCAGAACATCAAGTCGGCCAAGCGGATGGTCGAGCGTCGGCGCCCGCAGGTGTGGGACGTGCTCGAAGACGTCATCAAGGAGCACCCGGTTCTGCTGAACCGTGCACCAACGCTGCACCGTCTTGGCATTCAGGCTTTCGAGCCGGTGCTGGTCGAGGGCAAGGCGCTGCAGATTCACCCGTTGGTCTGCACCGCGTTCAACGCCGACTTCGACGGTGACCAGATGGCCATCCACGTACCACTGTCAGCCGAGGCTCAGGCCGAGGCACGCGTCCTCATGCTCAGTGCCAACAACATCTTGTCGCCGGCATCGGGTCGCCCCATCGTGACGCCTTCGCAGGACCTCATCATCGGTGGCTACTACCTCAGTGAGATCATGGACGACTCCAAGGGCACCGGCCGCGTCTTCCGTCACACGTGGGAGGTGCTGCGTGCCCTCGACGAGGGTTCGCTGAACCTGCACTCACTCATCACGCTGCGCCGGCCGTCGCTCGGCGGCCGCCCGGCCGATACCTTCGAGACCACTGCCGGTCGCCTGCTGTTCGAAGAGGCATTGCCAGCCGATTACACACTTCGCTTCGGTCACATCGATCATCTGGTCAAGAAGAAGGAAATGGGTGTGATCGTCGAGCGTCTCAGCGATCACTATCCCAAGTCGGCAGTTGCCGCCGCGCTCGATGCGCTCAAGAACGTCTGCTATCGCTACGCCTCACAAAGTGGTCTGACCGTGTCGATCGATGACGTCAAGACACCGAAGGCCAAGAAGGCACTGCTCGACGAGTACGAGGCTCGCGCCGACAAGGTCGAGAACCAGTTCCGCCGCGGCATCATCACCGACGGCGAGCGCCGACAGCAGGAAGTGCGCATCTGGACCGACGCCACGGCCGAGGTTCAAAAGGCGATGGAGCTGGAGTTCAAGGCGCAGCGGTTCAACCCGATCGACATGATGGTCGGCTCGGGAGCCCGCGGCAACATGACCCAGATGCGTCAGATCGCCGGCATGCGCGGCCTGGTGGCCAACCCTCGTGGTGACATGATCCCGCGTCCGATCAAGAAGAACTTCCGTGAAGGCCTCGAAACCCTCGAGTACTTCATCGCCACGCCTGGTGCCCGTAAGGGATTGGTCGACACGGCGCTTCGTACCGCCGACTCCGGGTACCTCACCCGTCGTCTGGTCGACGTAGCCCAGGAACTGATCGTGCGCGAGCCCGATTGCGGCAGCAGCCTCGGGCTGTGGCTCGAGCACGTTGCCCCTGACACTGCCAACAAGCGTGCATACCTGGAGACCAAGTTGTTCGGTCGTGCTCTGTCGCAGGACGTCACGCTCAGCGACGGATCGGTGATCGCCAGGAACACCATCATCGGCGACATCGAGATGGCCGCACTTCGCGACGATCCGAAGGTCAACCGCGTTCGTATCCGCTCGGTGCTCACGTGTGATGCCGAGTTGGGCGTCTGCGCATTGTGCTACGGCCGTTCGCTGGCAACGGGCAAGTCGATCGAACTCGGAGAGGCTGTCGGCGTCATTGCCGCTCAGTCCATCGGCGAGCCTGGTACTCAGCTGACCATGCGTACCTTCCACACCGGCGGTGTGGCAGGTAAGGACATCGCGGGCGGTCTGCCACGCGTCGTCGAACTGTTCGAGGCCCGCACGCCTCGCGGTTCGGCGCGCCTGGCCCGGGCCAGCGGCGTCGTGCGCATCGGCGACGACGAGGGCAAGGGCATCCCGGTCACCGTGATCGACGACCAGGGCGAAGAGCACCTGGTCATCCTTCCGACCGGTAGCCGGGCCATCGTCACCGATGGTCAAGACATCAAGGCCGGCGAGCCGATCACCGATGGTCCCTTCGACCCGAAGGAGATCATGGAGATCAAGGGCATCCGCGAGACCCAGACCTACCTCGTCGAAGAGGTACAGAAGGTGTACCGCGACCAGGGTGTGTCGATCAGCGACAAGCACATCGAGCTGATCGTTCGCCAGATGACCCGCCGCATCGGCGTGCAGGAGCCGGGCGACACCTC
>JANOJI010000461.1:0-9953 GCA_031408175.1 Ilumatobacteraceae bacterium | reverse complement strand
AAACGAGGACCTCGTTCGGGTCGGGCTCCGCCGTCGAGCCACTCGGGCATGGCTCGTCGGGCGGCTGTATCGCCGGGGTCTCGTTCATCGCCAGCCTCGTTTCGCGTCACTCGCTCATCGTGCGCCGGAATAGTAGGTGCGTGCGATTGCGTGCCCCGACCGTTGTCGTGTGGTGGCGCCGGGTCGGGTCGATGTGAGTCGGTCTGCGCGGGTTCGCGCGCGATGTGACTCACAATTGCTGGTGCGCACGGGTCGGTGTGAGTCGGTCTGCGCGGGGTCGCGCGTGATGTGACTCACAGTTGCTGGTCGGGCTGCTGTCGAGTGGCATGACCAACGATGTTGTCACCGAGGCAAAGAGTCGTAGGTCACCGAAAGCGCCGCACAGCATTGACGAATCCCTGGACCGTCGTCGCGCGCTGAGACGAGGACGCGAGCGTTCAGGTCGATTGCCGAGGCAACGGCCTCCGCCCCGAGCGTGGACAGACCGGTGTGATCTGCAACCAGTTCGCCCATCCTCCACGCGAGGTGTCGCATCGGTCGAACGATGATGTCGTCAGGCAACTCAACCAGACCGGCGATCAGCGCCCGTCGCGCGTCTGTGCGCCATCCAGCGAGCAGTGCACCGCCAGTGGCGCGCGCAGCGCTCTTGCACAGTCGGGCATACCAGAGGTTGGTGGTGGCGACCCGTTCACCATGTACTGCTTCGACCAGTGCATCGTCTTGCCGAGCCAGCCAGTCGCGCAGGAGATGGTCATCCAGAACTACCGTCACGACGTGGCGAGATCGGGATCGTCGTCAGCGCCTACGCGTGCATAGTGGTCCTCCGCAGGGAGGATCTCATCGAGTAGGCGCCGAGCATCCCCGGCTGGAACGGTGAGCAGGCCGAAACCAAGGTCGATGACGTCGACCTGCCCGCCGCGGTCCAGATTCCAGCGATGCCTGACGACCGCGGGGAGACTCATCTGGCCAGACGTGGAAACTCGGAATGTCTCGGTTGTCATCGCCACCTCACCTGGTAGAAACTGATATTCACCAAGTATAGAACGCCTACGGAATGACCGGCCAGGGGAGCGTCGGGTAGCGCTGCCGCATGGCGGCGATGGCGTCGTCGGTGGCCAGGTTGGTGAGCGCCACCATCGAACCGCGCTGCACCCGGTAGCGACCGAGGATCTGGGTCACGAGCATCGCCCGGCCGCTGCCGGCAGCCAGCCGCAGCCACAGGTCCCAATCCTCCCAGCCGTAGACCAACTCGTCGTCGGCCCGGTATCCGCCAAGGCGCAACCACGCCGACTTGCGCAGCATCGCCTGGGCATCGATGTAGTTGGCCCGGCACAGTCGATCGACATCCCACGCCAGCGGGCTGCGGACGTTTCGCTGGTCGCCGAAATCCTCGAGGATCGAGTAAGCGGCATCAACACCGGGGTCGTTGTCCAGGGCGTCGGCCAGCTTGCGCAGGCACGACGGGTAGATCGTGTTGTCGGCGTCCATCACCATCACCAACGGGGCACGGGCATGGTCGAAGCCGCTGTTGCGGGCGGCGGCCAATCCTTCGTTGGCATCCTTGGCGATCAGGACGATCGGTACGGCCGGATGGTCGTCGATGAAGCGCTGCACGACAGCCCGGCTGGTGTCGGTGGCGTGGTCTTCGACGACGATCAACTCGAAGCTCACGCCTTCGCTGGCGACGATGCTGTGCAATGTGTCGGTCACGACGTCGGCGTAGTTGTACAGCGAGACCACCACGCTGACCTCCGGCGCGGTGTCGGCATAGGCGGGCGTCTCGACGTGCACGATGTGCTGTCGTCTGCCGTGGGCCAACTCGCACGCCGCACCGTCGAGTTGTTGCAGGGCCGCGTTCTCGGCCATGGCCAGACGCTTGGCGGCGATGAGCGTTGGCAGGAACGGCCGGAACGCCGGCAGCCGAACCTTGGGGAGGTGCCGGTCGGGGCGCCTCACACGATGCTTGCGTACGGCCGCCAGATTGGGCAGCACCTCGGTCTCGATGCGGTCGAGCAGGGGCCCGAGCGAGTTGACCAGTGCCAACTCGCCGAAGATCACGCTGCGGGCCTGTTCGGCGATGTCAGCGCGACGGGCTTCGTCTGTCAGCAGGCCTTCGATTGCGGACGCCATCTGGTCGATCTCGGCCTCGATGAAGTGGGTGCCCGCCACCAGCGGTTCGCAGCCCTGCGACGGTTCGGTGATCACGACACAGCCGTTGGCCATTGCCTCGACGGCGCGAGCCCACTCGAAGTACGGCGACGCCTCGGTGGCCGGCCGGTCGCGGTGGATGTTGAGCAGCACCTTCGCCGACGAGAGCAGGCGGTACTTGTCGGCGCCGAACGCCGTCTGAGGTGTTGCCGCGCCGATCGGACGATCGCCGCCGACCAGGCGGATGTCGGCATGCCGATTCCACAGATGCGGCGCCAGGTCGGCCAGTGCGGCACCGCGCCGGTCGTCGATGCCTCCCATGAACAACACGTCGATCCGGCGATCGGTCGTGCTGGTCTGGCTGTTCATCGACGGCACGCCGCCGAGGCGCAACCGTTCGACAGAAACGCCCTCAACGCGAAGTGCCTCGGCCCCCTGGTCGCTGATGTCGAGCGTCAACAGGCCACGTCGGCAGGTGTCGAGGGCGAGGCGGAACCACGAGGTGCCCGGCTGCTCGGTGTTGACGCAGATGCTCGCCGCGGCGGCGCTATGCAACTCGTGGCGAGGCGCGCGGTACAACTCGAAGAACTCGTGCGGGGCGACGACCACGTTGATCGATCCGTCGGCTCGTGGCAGGCGGTCGCTGATCACCTCGACCGGGCGACCGGTCAGGCCGGCAGCCTCGGCAATCCAACCGGCGATCTCCACCATGAAGTGGTTGCCGCGCCCGGCGACGAAGACGTTGAGCGCGGCCACGCCCTATTGACTCGGCGTGATCTGCCGGCGGCCTGCGCCCCTGCTGAACATCCGGCGAACGACGGCCCGGCGGCTGACAACCGCCGGCAGGTCGGCTACCAGACGGCGAACCTCGTCGCGTCGTTGCGACGACTCCGCACGAAGTTGGTCGATCTCGGCACTGACGACCTCGACGCGGCGACGAAGTTCGGCGTTCTCGGCGCGCAGTTGGTCGAGTTCCTCGGAAGACACCTGATAAAGATACGCCGGATGTGCAGAGGCGATCGATCTCCGAGGCAACGACGATGACCGGGCGTGTTGCCGCCGTGCTCGTGGTGCCGAACGGAACCCATCGCCCCGAACCGCTCGCCGATGCGATCCGGACACTGCATCCGGGATGGGAGATCGGGGCGGTCTGGTGCGGCGACCCGCACCTGCGGCCGCAGCTCGATGGGGTCGTGTGGCTCGATGGTCACAAGACGACGGCTGCAGATGAGGTGGCCATCGTTGCAGGCGACGCTCTGATCGGGGAGTGGCGGCGAGCGGTCGAAGTGACGTCCGGCCTGCTGGCGGACGGCGATGTGCATGTCGTGCTGCTGTGGGTCGGGTCAACGGCCGTGGTGTCGGGGATCGATGCACTGATTGCCGAACCGGGGATGACCGTCGTGCTGCGGTCGGTCGCAACCCTCCCCGGCGACGAACTGGCGCCGACCGAAGCCGACCTAGCGATCGACGGCCTCTACAGCACCAGCGCGGCCGCGTTCGGCGCGAACTCGGCGGCGACCGTGCAGTGGCTGGCGTCGCATCTCACCGGCACGACCAGCGTCGCTCACCTGCTGGCGCGAGCCGCGCAACTGTTCGGCGTCAGCGAGTGCGGCGACGCGTCGATCGGCGTCGGCAAGTGGCGCTGGAACACCTCCGAGCCGGCACTGCTCGACGTCGCCGGGTACGACACGCGCACCCCGTGGACGCTCGACGCCCAGTCGCCGCGTCCGATGCGAATCGAACTGCTGGGCAACCCTGAGCGACAACAGGCGATGAAGCGCGCCGCCGCGCAGCTGGCCGGCGAGCGCACGCCGCTGCGGTTGCCCGGCGGCTTGACCGTCGACGCGACGATCAGGCAGGTCGTCGCCGATGCGTCGTCGTCGTCGCCAGCGCCATGGAGCGCCGCCGCCGCGTTCCGCACCTGGCTGGCGTCGCGCTACTGGTTGACCTTCCACGAGCAGCGTCGCGATCTGTCGGCAGCGTTTCCGGATCCGGAAGGGGGCTCGGCGACGAACTTCCGTCGATGGTGCCGCGGCGCATTCTCGTTCGACGAAGTGCCCCTGCTCGTGTCAACCGTCGAGGCCGAGCAAAGCGAGATGGTGGTCGCCGAGCAACTCCGCAGCGACGGTCTCAATCTGGTCGGCTACCTGACCCGCGAGTCGAGCCTCGGCGATGTCGCCCGCCGCCTGCGCGAGGCACTCCAACACGCCAACGTGTCCCACAGCGCGATCGCCACGCAACGCACGGCCAGTCCTCAGCAGCGTGCCGACGGCATCGACAATCGGGTCGAGTTCACCAACTCGCTGTGTGTCGTCACCGCCGACCAGTTCCGATATCTGGCCGGCGACTTCCCGCAGTTGTTCGCTGCGACCAAACGGATGATCGGCTATTGGTTCTGGGAGCTCGAGTACGTGCCCCTGCACATGCGCCAGTCGATCGCCCTGGTCGACGAGATCTGGGCCGGGTCACGATTCGTGACCGACGCCTTCGCCGCCGTCTCGCCGGTACCGGTGCGTCATGTGCCGATACCGGTCGCCGAACCGCAACCATCGCATCGCGATCGTCCCGGCTTCGCCCCGTTGGCCGACATCGTTCAGCGCCCCGTCTTTCTGACCGTCTTCGATCACCTCAGCGTCACCGAGCGCAAGAACCCCGTCGGTGTGATCGAGGCTTTCCGCCTCGCTTTCTCGCCCGACGAGGGACCGGTGCTGATCATCAAGACGATGAACGGGCACCAGCGGCGACCGAACCATCAACGTGTGCTCGCCGCGGCCGACGGGCGCGACGACCTCCGGGTATGGGACGAGACATTGTCGCGAGCGGATCAGATGGCGTTGGTTGCCTGCGTCGACTGCATGATCTCGCTCCATCGCAGCGAGGGCCTTGGGCTGCACCTGGCCGAGGCGATGTGGCTGCGAACGCCGACCATCGCCACGCGGTACTCGGGCAATCTCGACTTCATGAACGACGCCAACTCGCTGCTGATCGACTTCGAACTCGTCAACGTCGAACACGGCGAGGGGGTCTATCCGTCGACTGCCAAATGGGCCGCGCCCGATGTGGATCAGGCCGTCGATGCGATGAGGAGGATTGTCGTCGACGCGCCGCTGGCGGCCCGGTTGGCGGCCGCCGGCCGGCAGACCATGATGCGGCAGCCCTCGTTGGCCGAGACCGGTAGTTTGATCAGCCATCTACTGTTCGGGGGAGACTGACGTCATGGGAGTTCGAAGCCAACTGAGCTGGCTGCGGCACAGCCAAGCCGCGTCGCAGGTCGTGGAACAGAGGGTGGCGGCCATCGAGGAGCAGCTGGCCACGTTGCACAAGGAGGTGGCACTGCTGCGCGACCGCCAGCTCGACGAGTTCGACCAGGTTCGCGCCGCCGTGGCCGGCGCCACCGACGACCTGATGGCACGAGTCGACGCCCTGCGCAAGCAGGTCGACACGCTGTGACGAGCACGAGCAACGAGACGCCCGCCGAGCGACTGGCTCGCTGGACCTCGGTCGACGCGGCGATCGGTCGTGCAGCCGAAGCCGAGCAGTTGCACGCGTTGGTTGCCGAACGCGACACCGAGATCGCCGACCTGCGGGCGCGGATGGCGCAGCTCACCAATCGCATCGCCCAGGTCGAGGCCGACAACGCCGACCTGCGTCGCATCGCACGCCGCGTCCCGCTGACCAGCCTGGCCGGCCGAGTCTGTCGCCGCGCCTACCGCCGCGCCAGATCGTTGGCAGGCAGACTTCTGCGCCGATGACGCTGGTCAGCGTCATCGTGCCGAGCATCGGCTCCGGCGGCGAGATCCGTGGAAGCAGACGCACGTTCGTGGTGGAGTGTGTCCGTTCTGTATTGGCCACTGCGACCGTCGACATCGAGATCATCGTTGTGGCCGGCCGTGAGATGCCATCGACCGTGGCCGAGGAACTGGTGCAGCTCGGCGGGCAGGTTCGCCTGGTTGGCTACGACGCGGCGTTCAACTTCTCCGCCGTCGTCAACCTCGGTGCCGCGCACGCCGTCGGTGAGCATCTGCTGTTGCTGAACGACGACACCGAAGTGGTCAGCCCCGACTGGCTGACGCAGATGCTCGACGCCTGCGCGCCCGGCGTCGGCGCGGTCGGCGCCAAGCTGCTGTTCGAGGACGGCACGTTGCAGCACGCCGGTCACACCTATCGCACAGCGCTCGGCCACGTCGCGTTCGGAATGCCTGGCGACAGCGCTGGCCGCAACGGTGTGCTGACCCGGCGGCGCGAGGTGGCCGGCGTGACCGCAGCGTGCATGCTGACACCGTTCTCGGTGTTCGATGCCGTGGGTGGTTTCACCGTGGGGTTGCCGGGCAACTACAACGACGTCGACTACTGCATGAAGCTGCGCATCGCCGGCTGGTCGTGCGTGTACGAGCCCGCCGCTGTGCTGTACCACTTCGAATCGAAGTCACGTGTCGCCGGCATCAAGCCAGAGGAGATCGAGTTGATCCAAGGTCGCTGGCTGACCCACCTCGTGCACGACCCGTACACACCCGGCAATGTCTGAGTGGCCTAGCGCAGGACGGCGCGAGCTCGGCGCAGCACACCCCTCGCCACACGCGACGGGCGCAGGCGGCCGAGCGTACGCGTGGCGAGCCTGATCGGCACGACCTGGTCGAAGCGGGCGTACGGAGTCCACACGTTGCGCGCTCCAGCGGCGGCAAGGGCCGCGGACAGTCCGCGACCGGCACCGTCGAAACCGCCGTTGGCGCGGTCGCGACACTCGCGCCAGTGTGACGCCGACACCGCTGCCGCGGCGAGCGAGACATGGCTGCACTCGCGCTCGATCAACAGGTCGTTGCCGGCACTGGGCGCGGCCACAGGCATGCCCGCCAACTCGTACTCGCGAAAGTTGGGCATGTCCCAGCCGGCGTGCACGATGATGTCGTGGTCGTCGGCGATCAGCGCGCCGACCAGCCCGGTGCCGGGGGATCGAGCCAGTCCGACCACGGTCTCCAACCAGTCGGGCGTCAGGTCACTGCGGGGTACGAGCCCAGGCGCCACGGACACCAACGCGTCGCACGGGAAGTAGTTGAACGCTCGATCCAGCGCGGCGGCGATCGACCAGTCACCCGGCACCGGCAGCAGTTCCCACCGATCGCCGGCGGCAGCATCGAGTAGGGCGACGCTCTCGGCCGGCAGCGAGTCGGGGTAGGCGACAACCAGCCGCGTGGTCGGGTGCGTCGTTCGCAGCGCATCGATCGTGGCTGCCGCAGCCAGGCGGTGGGCGGGTGCCGCGCCGGCCTCGGCTCGCGTCGGCACGACCACGGTGACCGCAGTCGTCGGGGCCACGTTGCGCACCAGCCGATAGGTGCCCTCCAGCGGGCCGTGCACCACGTCGGCATCGAGACCCAACCGGTCGCATTGATCCTGCACGGCCTGACGCCCGCGGGCGACGGCCGGCGTCAACGTCGAGCCCTCCCGCGACACCGAGGTGGTGATGTGGCGCCAGTGGTACAACGGCTTCGGCAGATGGACCACTCGCCGACCGCGCTCCCCGATCACTTCCGTGGCGCGAAGGATGAGGTCGTGATCCTGCGATCCGTCGAAGCCGATCCGGAATCCGCCGACCTCGGTGATCACGTCGCGACGCAGTATCGAGAGGTGGCACGTGTACATCGACGACCGGAATCGCTCGGGGCTCCAATCGGGTTTCGGGAAGCGAGCCAACTCGCCACCGTCGGCCCACACATGGGTCTCGTCGCTGTAGACGTAGTCGACGTCGCCCGTGGAATCGATGGTCGCCGCCATCTGCTCCAACGCGGTCGGCACCAGCGCATCGTCGTGATCCAAGAAGGCGACGAACTCGCCGCGGGCCATCGCCAACGCGTCGTTCGACGCGGCGACGATCCCTCCATTCACCGACCGGTGAGCGACGCGAACGCGAGGGTCCAGCCGGGCAAGATCCTCGAGCTCGGCCCGTATCTCCGGCTGCGTCGAGCAATCATCGACGACACACCACTCCCAGTCGACGAAGGTCTGTGACTGCACGCCGTTGATGCACGCCCTGAACGCCCCGAGCGGCGGATCGTAGACCGGGGTGATGATCGAGAATCGAGGGCTGATGATCGTCGATGCTAACGACCGCTCGTCGTGCTCTGGGGGGCGCTTCGGAGTGTTTCCGTACACCCCGGGTGGGCTGCAGACACTCCGATGGGCTGGAAACACTCGGACGTCAGCGGTCGATCGGGGCGACCTCGTCGAAACGGGCGTAGGGGGTCCACACCGTTCGTGCGCCCGACACGGCAAGCGCAGCCGACAGCGCCCGGCCCGCTGCGTCGAAACCGCCGTGGGCGCGCTCGCGACACTCGCGCCAGTGCACGGCCGACACCGCTGCCGCGGCGAGCGACACCTGGGTGCATTCGCGCTCGATCAGCAAGTCGTTGCCCGAGCTCGGAGCCGCCACACGCACGCCCTCCAGCCGGTACCCGCGGTGATTGGGCTCGTCCCAGCCGGCGTGCACGATGATGTCGTTCTCGTCGGCGATCAACGCGCCGGCTACCCCGATGCCGGGGGACCGGGCCAGACCGACCAGCGTCTCGAGCCAGTCGGGCGTCAGGTCGCTGCGCGGGACGAGCCCCGGCGCCACCGAGACCAACACCTCGCACGCGAAGTGGTTGAACGCCCGATCAAGCGCGGTGGTGATGGTCCACTCCCCGGACACCGGCAGCAACTCCCACCGGTCGCCGGCGGCGTCGTCGAGCAAGGCGACCAACTCCGCGGGCAAGGTGGCGGGGTAGGCGACGACAAGACGCGTCGTCGGGTGCGTCGTGCGCAGTGCCTCGATCGTGGCCGCGGCAGCCAGGGGATGGCGCCGCGATGCGCCACTCTCGGCTCGGGTAGGCATGACCACCGCGACCGGAATCGCCGGCGCAACGTTGCGCACCAACCGATAGGTTCCGCCCAGCAGTCCGTGCGCCACGGTGGCGTCGAGGCCCAGGCGGTCGCACTGGTCTTGCACCGCCTGGCGCCCACGGGTGACCGCGTTGGACAGTGTCGACGTGGTTCGCGACACCGAACTGGAGATGTCGCGCCAGTGGTACAACCGCTGCGGAAGGTGAACCACCTGCCGGCCGCGCGCCGCGATCAGTTCGGTCGCCCGCAAGATCAGGTCGTGATCCTGCGACCCGTCGAAGCCCGTTCGAAAACCGCCGACCTCGGTGATCACGTCGCGCCGAAGCATCGAAAGGTGGCACGTGTACATCGACGAACGGAATCGTTCCGGCGACCAGTCGGGCTTGCAGAAGTCAGCCGCCTCGCGACCGTCGACGAACACGTGGGTCTCGTCGCTGTAGACGTAGTCGACATCACCTGTGGCATCGATCGTGGACACCATCTGCTCGAGCGCGGTCGGCACCAACGAGTCGTCGTGATCCAAGAACGCGACGAACTCGCCACGGCACATCGCCAGCGCGTCGTTCGACGCCGCAACGATGCCCCCGTTGCTGTCTCGGTGCAGCACGCGGATCCTCGGGTCGGCGTCTCCCAACGACGCGAGCGCGCCGCGCACCTCGGGCCGGGTCGAGCAGTCGTCGACCACGCACCACTCCCAATCGGTGAACGTCTGCGAACGCACGCTGTCGACGCAGGCCAGGAACGCCCCGAGCGGCGGATCGTAGACCGGGGTGATAACCGAGAAACGTGGACTGATGGTCGTCGATGCTAACGACCACTGGTACTGTGACCGCCGATGTGCCGAGTGTTCGTCAGCGGGCGCAGACCGTCGTCATGACAGAGATCCTCGACCGACAGCGTCACGTCGACATCGGCTTCATGGCCGCCAGCAC